>MHBG01000047.1 GCA_001804785.1 Lentisphaerae bacterium GWF2_45_14 | reverse complement strand
TCAACATCCTGAGCTTGTAAAATCATTTGCCGGATTTTCATGGATTGTTACTAACCTTTAGTATGCAACTCGGTATAACCTGACAATAACCTTTTCCTACGACAATTTTGGCCGACAAGTCGGAGTCACCAATCCGAGGGCTGGTACAAATATTACACACTACAATGTGTCAATCGGCAAATAAAATTGACCCTCCCATGATTCTTATTTCAGAATCGTACATCATCTGATTCTCGAACAAGTATATCCTTCAGTCAACGTTTTTTCACGCTCAAAGTTGGCCGTTTTTTTAACCTTCAATCCCAATCTGAGTTTTTAGACCTGGCGCTCAACGAACTGGGAAAAAACTCCCTGGTCGAACCCTTAACTTTCAATCATTGCAGAACAAAATGCCTAATTGAATCATTGTTTGAAAACTCTCCCTATAAATGTTTCTCCTTCCCCAAGATTAAGAGAAAGTTTCTTATTGTTGGAGCGCAGCATTTCTTCATTCCAAAGATTCTCAACGGTGAATTCGGAAGGAAAACTGAGTATTTTTTTACCCTCTTTACCGGAGCTTATACCTATTATGTCTCCATCGCTGTAAAATGCGTCAGGCGTGTCAAGGTGGGGAGTCATTCCGCCCCATTGAAGCAGGCTTCTCATGACTTTGTGTGGAACAATAGGCGCGGCAACGTAAGCACTTTTCCAGTCGCCAAAATCACGAACCGCAAAGGTTGTTCTTTTGTTCTTAGGATTTCTTCCTAAAGAAACAGCATCCAGGTTATTGACATATATTTCGGGCGAAATGCGATTGATATTGCTATTTTGCGGCAGGTGCTCCAAGTCTGTCACAAAGCCTGTTATCTTATCATCCATAAGCGACTCCAGAGCGGGATGCCTCATATTTTCAAGCTCAATATCACTCAAATAAGAATCCAGATCCCAATCGAGTTTTATCCCTGCAAGATTGGAGGAGTATTCCAAGTCCATTTTGCCGTCACGATAGATTCCAGGAGCGTAAAGCCAGATAAGCAAATTACCATCGCGCTTGAGATTATTGTGAATCCAGTCGCATTCTTTCCCTGAAATGTTGAATGTGTTGAGGAAAAGCCAGGCTTTGGCCTTCGGCGCTTTCGTCATGTCCTCTTTAAGAAAAGCCTCCCATCTGGAGCCATTTCGATTAAAATGTTTTTGGATGTGCTCGTGCGTATTAAGCTGGCTGAATTTTGAGCAGGCGCAATGATACTTATAGCCATCGGTACCATAAATCACATTCAATCGATTGTCCGAATCCATAAAGGATGCGGGGTTGGGTGTGTTTATTAGATGATTGAATATGTCAAAGGTTTTTTCAATTGCCTTCATTATCTGGGGATGGTCATACCAGCCATGCCCAAATAAGTCATACCACCACATGCCCACATTTTTTGACAACCTAGCCACAAAGTTGCGTTTGCACGTCTCGACAGCCTCTTTCATGGTGTCATTGGGAGTTCCGCCATAGTAAAGATAATTTTTGCGTTCAGCTAAAATTGTGCGCTGGTCATTTTCATCCATGTAAATTTTATCTGACAATCTGATGGAGCCCGTGGGCGTTTTTACGTTTGCATCGCCGCTAACAAGTTCGCGGTACGAATAATAATGCGGAGCAACGTAAAGATCGGGCGAGTCAGGCGAACTCAACGCGAATGGAAAGCCGAGGCTCGCCGCGGCATCGTCCAAATCAATAAAATATTCCTGCATTAAGTAGCCATAAAAAGTCCCCACTATGATTTTATTTGAAAAAGCTGCGCGAATTTCACGAGAAATTTCCTTGAGCAATTCCGGAAAACTTTCTCTGTTCCACGAAAAGTATTCAATTGAATCGGCGCTTTGTTGCGGATCTTTCAGAAAACCGCAGTGGCTGACATGACGTCGTGCGAAAGTGGGTGGAAGAGCATTTTCAATTTCTGCTGGCGCTATATTTTTAGCATCCTCAAATATTTTGTCCGGCTCGCTGAAAAGCCCATGAACAAAATCAGTTTCAATGAGATATTTAGATTCGGGAAGTTTGACGTCATCTTGTGCAAAATCCTTCAGGTGCTCCCATGCCTTTACGCGTTCACTCGGTTCTGGATATTTGTTCATAAGCCACTTGCGAAAAGCAGTCAACGCCGGGTTGCTCATATCTTCCCAGTCCTGACTTGCCTTCTCTGAGAAATTACCCCATTCTCCGCACGTTCCGGCTCCAAAAAACACGCCAATAAAATTATTTCTCCAAATTTGTTTTTTCACATGTTTTGCTAATGCCTTCATTCCCTCGGCAATATCATTGCGCCATTTTTCAGAGTAATACGAAGCTTGCTTTATGCGAGGAGAAAGTCCGCCATTATTGAATTTGCTGTAAACTGGCAACTGAGTTCCATAATGAAACCCGACTGTGGCCAGCTTCTTGTTTTCCAGATAATTACGTCCGCTGCGATAAACCTTCACTTCATCGGGGTTGGCCTCGTCCCACCAGGGCGGAGTCTGCAATAATATTCGGGGGAAAATCAATGCGTCAGGGGCGCGTCGCAAAATGCGCCCTATCATGTGGTCGAGGCTGCTCCAGTCATATTCGTTTTCACCTTTCCAGCTCAGCATGAGCGGATGCAGAAAATTAATTATTTTTATTCCATGAGACGCGAAGTCGGCGGCTACGCGGTCTAAATGTCGATCAACCGGATCAAATGAATACATTTCAGCGGGAATTGCCCGTCCGTCTTTTTCAATCACAGAATAGCCGTTCCGCTTGGAAACTTTGAAGTCAGGAAGCTTGCCAGTATCTGCTTCCAATATTGAAAATGGATATTTTATTGTCTCGTCATGGCCATTTTTTATTAACAAAGTGAAGGCGCCCGATTCTAGACCTGCAACTGGCAATTTTCTCTCGCCGCCAGTCGCTGCCGAAAAGGCCGCCATTATATTTCCTCTGGCGTTGACAATCTCCAGATTTGCGGTTTTTTGAAGATTGTCCTTACGATTCCATAGCTCCAGGCAAAGCTCTCCTCCTTGGTGAATCGTTGTCTTGCTGAGTCGCAGCCCCAATGAAGACCTAGAAAAATTGTCCATTTCAAGAGAGTCCAGCATTGACTCTAAAAATAAACGATGATCATTAACAGTCCAATCCTTGCCGGCCTCAATGCCCGCGCAAAGTACGCGGCCTTTTATATCACGAGAATGCAATGGTTCCACGATTGTAACGAAATCGGTAATTGAGGGAGCTGTAGACTCCTCTGGAGTCGTTGACATCACATCTGCCGCCCGTCCGACTTCCAATGGAAATAGTTTCCCAAGATATGCCTCGCAAGTCCAAGATATTTTAGAGCCAGAGAAAGCCTTCTGAAATTTCTCATTGACATTCAAATTGAACCCATCATAATGCCACTGACTTTTTCTGACTACATTATGGAAAGACAATCCTAAACTATTCCGCCATTCAGAATGAAAGAATTCTTTCCATAAACCAATCTGCAAGGGATCATCTATTTTCCATTTGCCTGACTCAAAAATACAAGGCTTTTCAAAAGGGGCACCGCCTAGAACAATTATGTCTCCGCCATTGCCAAGCAAAAATTTCAGTTTCTCGTAAATTCCCAGAGGAAACCATTGCCCATATGGGAGGATTAAGGTGTTAACGGTAGTCATATCAGCACCTTGTAACGCTTGAAAGTCTAGGATTTGACAAGAGCCACATATTTCTTCAACGTTAAAACTGTTTCCCCAGAAATTATGCTCTGAAAAGAATTCAGGGTCATAAAATATTACAACAGAAGAACTGGCCCGCATTTTCATTTTTATTTTCCTTGTTTTTTAGGGCAATGAAAAATTATTTGTTTTATTCTTTGTTTGTGTCAGTGAATGTCACAGAAGGGTGCTTTGCCAGCTTTTCGATTTTTTCGACAATGGAGATTACATATTTAACTTTGTATTCTTCTCCATTTTTATATATAACATTATCCCATTTGGGATAGTTGCCGTTATTGGATATTCCGATGAGAGGCCAAGCCCATATATTCAGCCAGGCACGATCTACGGCTATTAAATTTACAACATAATCTCCTGCGCCGCCTATGGAAATCATTTTCATTCCGGCTGTTATGTTTCTCCATTTGCCAATTTGATCCAAGGCACCGCTTAGTTCGTCATGTCTTTGCATGCCGGTCAGCTTAAGGCCCTCTGCATTCACGGGGGCTGTCGCCTTGAAAAGGCACGTGAACATACTGACATTTTTCTTCTGGCACGGCGTGTACGAATAAGACGCTGTTATAGAATAGGGAGAAAAATCAAGTTGCTCCTTTACCTGTCCATCGTTCCAGAAATAATCAAAGAACACAGAAATTGACACGTCCTTTTTATTTGTTAAAAGACTTGCTTTCAAAAGCTTTATTTCTGGGAAACTTTGAAAAAACTCCCATCTCTGAATGAATGAAGCGTTGAATTTCATTAAGCCTTCAACGTCAATCTTGTACTGTCCGTTTTTATACAGAGTTGCGCTGTATGAGGCGGCTTTTATTTCGCCCCATTTGCTGTTTTCAGAAAAAGCTTCGGCAAAACTGCGCGGCACAGTCAATACTGATATAATTGATATCGCAATAACAATTCGAAGCATTATTTTGCCTTTTCTATTTCTATTCCGCTTATACCAACACTACCGGACAGTTCAACATCAAGCTCGCCGTCCAGAACCGCAATATCCTTCATTTCAAGCACATATGGCTTTCCCCATCCTTTTGCCATTGCGAACGGATCTATCAATTCAGGATGATGGACATTTTCGACTGTGACCGATATTTGCCTTATTCCGGGATGCGTGTTTTTTACATATGTTTCGGCAAAATGAAGATATACATTGTATTTGCCGTCGGGAACAGGAATTTTGTAAACAATTTGTCCGCCATAGGCTTCGGTCTGGTAAATCCTGTCAATGTCCGTGTTCTTGATCTCCAGCTCCTGGCCTCTGTCCGCAAACGTAGCTCCTTCATTGCCATAGGCGCCACAGTCTGAATATTTCTGATCAGGGAGCCAGCGGGAACCATCGGGAGCCGTGTATTCGGCGTCGCTCGCACAAATAATTCTGGCACGGTTTTTGCCCAGATCTTCAAGAAGTTTCCTTTGATTTTTAAGGGCTTTTCTGTTGCGGTCAACTTCCCTGGTCGCATTTTTTACCTCAAAGTCATCCATATACTCACGAAGGGCAAAAGCATCCTTGTCTTTCAGCGCGTAAATCATTCCAGCCACGATGTCTCCCGGGATTTTCTCAAGGCATGTTTTATCTTTTAGTATGTATTCAGCCTTGTCTGTGATCTTCTCTGCTTCTTTTTCGGGAAGGGCAAAGTTGCATTTTATTTCGCCAATAGCGTTCTCAATCGTGAATATTCTGACTTCATAAGGTTTCATTTCAACGTCATATTTACCACTGCTGAAGAAATCGCTTGAAAGATTGCGGTCATAAACAATATCCCTTACTTTGTCAGCGGAAACCTTAAAGCAGCCTTGGGTTGTCCACGGTGAATTGTTAATCAAGCGTAAATACGCATTCTTGTTTTCTGACGCAGTTTGCGCTATGATTCCTTTTGCGTTTTCGACAGGAAGCATGGAAAACTGCAAATTGGGAGTAGCGTAAAATGACTTACAGAAACGCCTTATCTGCCGCCCGTGCGCCGTCTCCATGTTGCAGTCAATTTGGGCATACATAATTGTATGGGGAATGGGGTCGATAACAACGTTTACGAAAGGCTCCATGGCATTGTCTTCCACTCCCTGTGCCACAAAAACTCCGCGCGATGAATTATCCCACATCCAATTCTTGGCGCCTTTTGCCGGACAGTCTACTTCGTCAAAAAACATTGGCAAACCTCTGTCGAAAAAGTATATCGCGTCTGAGTTTTTAATCAGCTTCCTGGAATTTGTATTCCATGCCTCAATATAATTGCTATTCTCTTCTGGAGTGGCAAATCTGTACCGTCGAAGCATTCTTGTGACAAGAGTGACATATGGATTGTCTGTATATTTTTCTGGTGGATAGGCGGCTTCAAAAAGGCTTTTGTCAAGAAACTTGTCGCGTTCTTGTTTTGTTCCCGAGCTTTCAATAAACGGATTCTCGTGGTCTATGAGGAAAAATGGAACAAGGTATAGACGCCATTTGCTTTTCCCTTTTGTTATGATTTTTGAAACTTTTTCCGTAGCCTCACGCACCTTTGCCGCGCGCCATGCCAGCCAGAGTTTTTTGTATTTACCAGTCAGAAGTTCATAGCGTTCCTGAAAACGCTTTGGATTTTTTGGGTCAATGTTGAGCGTTGTGCCCGTTTCCTTTTCAAAGATACCGACAGTAAAGTCGCCATAGCCAATGTCATAGACGCCCAGTCCTTCTTTGACTGAAGGGAAGAAGGTTGGCAGCCAGTATTTTCCGGCTATCATAAACATGCCGGCAACCGGCCCGGCATCCTTGTAAAAATCATATATTTCAGAAACTGTATCATAGAATGCCCCTGACACTTTTGGGTGAAGGAAATTAACTCCTCGTGAACCACGTTCATTTATCTGCAATCCATTTTTGTCAACCATGAAAAGAGTGTCATCACCGCGTTGCATCTTACGGTCACTTACTTTGAAGTTTTCAGACACCTCCAGATCAGGCGAACATTTAAATTCCACTCCCAGCATGCATTTTATATTGTTTTGAGCGTACATTTTGATGGCAAGCAAAACGGGATCAAGTTCCTGATTTGAGATTTCTTTATTATGCTTCAACGATGGGTAATCGCCATTGTTGTACATGTAAACGCCCTCGCCGGTCATGTTCCGTCCCTGAAACCTTAGCCACGTTATTTTTCGCTCAATTGCCTTATACCAGGAATGCCAGCCTTTTATGTTCCCGTTACGACGGGTCATGTCGTCGAACAGTGAATTTTCCGTCCTTCCTGTGCTGGCGACCATCACAGATATTCTTTCGTTGAACGAGCCAAACATCCTCTCTGTTTTGGGAATTGTCAGGGAGGGCAGGCCTCCCTCTATTTTATAGACATTAATCTTACAGGCTGCCGCCGGATAATCCCTGTAGCCGCTGACAACAACAATCGCAGACTTGGGGCTGGCTGGCCAGCAAATATAGCGCAGTGTTTTTGCCTTGCCGCTCAGGGGATACTTGCCACCGGTGTAACATGCGGCTGTGACTGACCACTGTCCACGCCCCTTGGGGTTGTTGCGAAAACGAATGGGAAAAGTCTCCATTAACCCGGACATTATATAGCGCGAAGCATTGTCGGGAATAACAACCTCCACTAGGTATGGCTTGCCAAACTCCATCGATTCTGTTCGATAGGCAAACCAGTCCCACATTCCGCGCCCGGTTTCACGATATTTCATCCCGTCGCGCTCAACAATGCGGCCTTTGTCAACAATGGGAGGGCTGTACATTCCGGCATGATCAACGAATGTTGCCTTATCTTCAACGTTCGCGGAGCAGTCTATCTGCTGAACAAGTTTAAGGCGTTTTTCAAATTCCTTTTCAAAATCTTCAAGCGCAATCTTATCCTGCACTATTGGTCCGACGATTATCATTTCGTCTTTTCTTTCGTCCAATGTCTTTGCGTTTGGGGCGTTAAGCTGCCAGTTCAGTACATAGGCGCCCGGAGTGCGGGTTGCCATTGAAAAGTCATAGCAGGCAAAACCGTTGTCTTCTTGTTTTAACACTCCCTTGACTGTTTCAATGACTTTTTCTGTGTCCGCATCAATAAGCTTTAATTGTGGCGCGCTTTTTTCTGTCAGTCCGGCAGGAACTTTCAAGGTGTAGGAAATATTCTTTTCATTATATTCAAAAACAGGGTGCATTCGTCCCGACGGCTTCGCATCCAAAACTCCCATATGCCGGGGATTTACTCCCATAAAAACCGGTTTATTGTTGTGGGTTTTGCTTTCTGTGACAAATTCAATGCCCCCTGGCAATGCCTTGGAGTTTTCCCAGCCTGAATCGTCAAATGCAAACGTTTCCCACCCATTGTCCGCAGCCAAGGAAGTTTTCCATCCTTCTCCGCCAAGAATTCTTGCAATCTGTCCATTGCGGTCGGCAGCAAAAGCTTCAAACAATACGACGGGCTTTTGATTAAGCCAGGAGAGCCAGCTTTTTCTGATGGCAATTACATTTTCGCCTTTTTTAAGATATGGGATAAGGTCAACACTTCTTACCGTGCCATGAAAATAATGTTTGTTTCCCGACGCTATTTTTTGTTCGTTAACATAGATGTCATAGTCTTCCGGTGCATCAAAAGTCGCGTGAGCCATAACCGGTTTCCACTGAAGATTGATTTTGCTCCTGAAATATACATTTGAGCTGTATGGAACAATTTTCAGGCTGTTAATTTTGACTATCGCGCCAGGAGTAAGACAGGTGAATTTTATGCCTGTTTCATCGCTGTTAAGAGTCCTGACTAATCCCAAATCTGTGATGAAAAGCTGAGGCTCAGTTCCTTTAATAATAAAATTTTTACTTTCTCCATAGCCGCTTCCTTTGCGAATCTGAAAAAGCCATTCAGTTTCTGAAATGCTTTGTTGGACGCCCATTTCCAGACGGTAAATATCCTTTTCACATTCGCCCCAATTGGCGCCCAGGCGTGGCCCGGCTACTTCTGCTTGGTCAGAAGATGGCCCGAAAGCAAATGAAAAGTTTTTCTTGCCAGTGTCAAAAACTAATGCGCCATTTTCAATTGCGTATGCCCCGGACGCATAGCCGTATTTTTTTATCCAGTCTTCTGAAAACACACATGGTTTGCCATATTCGTCCTTGAAAAAATCTGTTCCACTCTCATAAAAATACTGTCCATTAGGCTTTCCTGGATAAGCCATCAGCTTGCTTCTCCACGTGCTTTCCTCATGCAAGGGGTAACTGACACCGAGCTTTAACGGGTCTTTGTTTTCCACCTTTTCCGCTCCATTCAATCCCATAATGATTCCTAGGCAAGCAAAGCAAAATGCCTTCAGGGTTTTATTTCTCATAAATTCTCCTTTTCTCAATAATATTTAGAGTATTTCATATTGCTTTATTGTTTTTGACATAACTCCCTGACAGTCCTTTCATACTGCCCTAGCACAGGGTCGGAATATTCCCGCATCCAGTCCATAAGTTTCAATTTCAACTCATTCAAGACTTGTTTATATTCAGTTTTCCCCGCCAGATTATTCATTTCGGCTGGATCAAAACTCAAATCGTAAAGCTCATCGGTACCGCACGTCCAGCCATATTTCATGTTTCCGCATCTAACCGTTCTCATTGAGAGCATGACGTTGTTAAGTCCATGGAATTCGGTAACGACATATTCCCTCCGGGGAGTGTTCGCAGATGTCAGAGGGCGCCCATGGATGTGCCCCGGCAGCGCAATTCCGGCCGCCGTCAGAATGGTGGGATAAACATCAAGCAGCGACACCAGTTCTTCATGCCGAATACTACGTCGGGTTGCATCTCTCACTATCAACGGGATTCTATGAGTGTCTTCAAAGTGAACAAACCCTTTGTCAATCAGACCGCCGTGTCCTCCCAGATTGTCGCCATGGTCCGTTGTGAATATGACCACCGTATTTTCGGCAAGGCCGGATTTGTCCAGATATTCCAGCATCCTGCCTATTTGATAATCAATGTAAGTCATGAAGGCATATTTATGTTTTATAAGATTCTGCCATGCTTTCCAGTTTGTCCTATTTGATCCAGGCAACCGGCGCAACTGGCAATGGTTTCCGAGTTGGTTCTGCCCGCATTCAAAATTATTCCATTGCGGCACCATGACGTCATCGTACATGCGCAGATATTTTTCAGGGACAAAATATGGCTGATGAGGTCCCCAGAAGTTATGATGCATAAAAAAAGGCTTGTCCCTTTTTCTGAAATCCTCCATCAGGGAAATCGTGTAATCGGTTATAAAATACGGGACTCCGGCTTTTTCGTCTCCCTGCCACACCCCGTATAGCAGAGGCTCCATGTCTTTTTTTACGTCGACATTAACGCTGTAAGAATTGTCCTGTAAATATTGTTTATACTGCGGATAACCCATGCCGATGCCGCCGTGTCCGGGAAAATCCATCCCGGCAAATCCGAAATGAGACGGCAACGCCGCTCTACGACCAGAATTGAAAGCATTTCCCCCGGCGGTGCCGAGATGCCATTTTCCATTGAATCCACACACGTATCCATTCGCGGATAAAATTCTTGGCAAAAGAGAAGGAGAGTCATTCAGTTCAGGCACATTGCACCCGAGGTCGTCCACATTGCAAGTGACACCATGGCTGTGCGGGTAAAGTCCTGTCAATACTGATGCTCTTGCAGGACTGCACAAGGGACATGACGTGTAGGCGTTTTTAAATAAATGCGATTCACCAGCCAATTTGTCTAAATTAGGGGTAAGACATGGAGTTTCTCCATAGGCTCCGCACTCGGAGACACGCTGCTCATCTGTCATTATCAGTAAAATGTTGGGTCGTTTTCTCATTATCTTGCCTTATCTTAACATTTGAACAGAAATATTCCCAATAAACTCATTCCGCGGTGCCAAAAAGGGGTTTATAGAAGCGCCAATCCGACTGCATCTCTTTTCTGGATAAATCGCTAACATGGAAGTCGACGTATAAAATATTCATGCGTGAAGAATGAGGATAAGCCGAGCCCCCGCTTGGGCCCATCTCTTCACCCGATCCGCCAATTGTTCCAGCCACGCCGGCATCTACAGTGGAGCCTTCCTCCCCGAGAAGCAGACGCTGGGACGGCTTAGATATTTTCTGTCTCGGCAAGAACAGGTCGCATCTGTCAGCCGAATAATAAAGGTCCAGATCTTTATAGATTAGGCGGCACAACTGGTTATTCATGCCATAATTCCAGCGTTCCCAACCCAATCTGTCCAGGCTGTATATGTCCTTGCCTATTGGACAATCCAATATTTTACAATTTGACGCGACCGCCCCAAAGTACTGAGAGTCGCTTGTTTTAAGAATTCCCGCATCCATAAGTATGCCGCCCCAGTAGCGAGTAATCCCGGAACCTACCTGATAAGACGGAGCCGGCAAAACATTGTAGTCATTTTCATAAATTCCAAAGGCAATGCCCTGTTGTCTCATGTTTCCTTTGCAGTAAATTGATTGTGCTACGCCCCTGGCTCTTTTCAAAGCAGGCAACAACATGCTCGCGAGAATCATAATAATACCAATTACAGTAAGTAGTTCCATGAGCGTGAATTTTCTTGCTTTCATCGGCTTAATCCCCTTATCGTATTGCCTTCATAAAATTTTTGTTTCAGAACTTCGTGAGTAATTCTTTTTGAACAATCGCTCTGTGAGTATCCGGCTATAAGGAACTCAGCAGCTCTCTTTCCCATTTCATACCAAGGTGTTTCAAAGCTGGATAAATCCAGGCCAAGGCTAGGCAAAGACCTTTTTTTATGGTTACCGAGCACGGAAATATCCTCAGGCACCCGGAGTCCCAGTTTTCCCAATTCAATCACCAGGTCGAGAGCATTCATGTCATTGCTCTGCACGAATACGGCCGTAAAGCCTCGCTCAGCGATAAGCCTTGCCGTTTTCCTGCAGCCATCAGCGTCACGCTCGTGAAAAGAAAAGACATTTTGCGCTGAATGCTCCAAACCTTTTTGCTTAAATGCTTCTTTCATGGCGCTAAGACGTCCAGTTTTTTCAACATCGTTGAAAACTCCCGCAATTTTAGAGTGGCCGTATTTACAAAAAATATCGATTGCACTTTTAATATATACTTCGTCGCTTTCATGAATTATGTAGGAATCTTTAAAGCTGGCTGAGACTCTATTTATAACGACAAAGTCCTTTTGTTTTTCTTTTAAGATGGCGTAAAATCTGTCCGCCCATTCCCAGGTTAACTCCCAGATAATGAAGACATCGGCTGTGTTTGCCACCTTGTCAAAATCAAAAGTTCGATTAGAATAATTAATGTTCACAATTTGAAGACTATGTTTGCTTCCTTCCAGAACCTTGCTTGCGCCCAACAACGCAGCCATTGTCCTTTCCGCATACGTGTATCCGTCAAGTGCCTCATCCATGCCGACCGGAAACAAGAAGCCAAGCTTCAGAGCGTTTTTGAAATGCCTGTGCTTGTATCCCAATCGAATCGCAAAACTTTTAACTTTTTCGACTACATCGTCGGAGAAATGCTCAAGCTGGGCTCCACACAATATTTTTGAGACAGAAGTTCTGTCTACTTTTGCAAGCTTAGCTATGTCAGACTGAGTCACCATAAATAATTGCCTATCTTATTTCGTGCACATTGTGAACAATTATACTATATAATATACCGGAAGCTCTGATTGTCAACCGCAAATATTCAATAATATGGCCCCTTTCTACTGTTTGTTGAAAGTTCGGGTGATTATTTCAAACAATTTGCATTCATTTGCCTCAAAGTCTATCTCCACTCTATTATTATCCGACTGATACTCTTCTTCTGAATAAAACTCCCGCAATTTACATTCATAAGGCAGATTAAAAATTCTCTTCCCTGCCTTGTGGGCAAAAGAGCCTAAAATGGATTTGTTGATGTAGACAGGGTCGCCGCTTTCAAGATAGATGAAAACTCCGGCTCTTATTGCAAGTTGCCTAAGAATATTCCCGGGAATAGTTCCCCCCGCACTCCATGCGTCAAATGCATTTGCCCGCATTTTCAATGCAAATGCTGTTTTTTGGCTTTTTTCAAAGCAACCTATAATTTCTACATCTTGGTCCTCTACACAAAACATGGGCTTTACCGGCGCATCATAGCCTAGGATTATATTTTCATCAGAACTGTTCCATTTCCCTTTTGGAACAACTATCTTATAATCCTCCATCTCCGATTCTTTCAGTTCAATGCCGACTAAACGGCTCATATCCTCTATCGAAAATCCATTCTCATTAATAATTCCGGGGGCGTACAGGAAAAGCATCGACTTGCCAGCACGCTTAAGCATCTCAATCGTTTCAATATGAATTTTACGAGGAGCAAGTAAATTTAAAAACACATATAGCTTATACTGGTTGTGAGGCATTTCCGGATGGTTAATATCCTCCATGTGATAATTGTCCCATGGAGCTCCCTGTCTATACAAGGGTTCGGCTTGCAGCCAGACATTTTTATTTGTGATGCTCTGTTTGACATCAAGGTAATAGTTCGAATTCTGATCGACAAAAACCGCTATTTCACTGACTGAGGTGCAGTCCTTTTCGCGTACGTCATTCGACACCTGCTGTATTTTCTTTATTTCCAACATCATTTGGACATCGTTATGCCATTTCGGATACATTCCGAACCACCAGTATCCCATCCCCTTCGAGATTGTCAACGCCGTTTCGCGTTTGAAATATTCTTTGGACTCATCTAAGTTCTCAAGCCTCACATGACGCGAAAAACCATTCAACAATTTTTCGGCCACTTCCATGTCCTTTGCCAAATGAGTTATATTATCCAGGGAATGAATATAAAGTTTGCGATGGAGTTTTATGCTGTCTACGGGAAAGCGGATTCCGCTTGTACTGTCAAGGCCCCTGAAGGTATATGATGCAGGAGCGATAAAAATATCAATATCACCAGAGTCCAACGTTTCCCAGAGCCCCGTGCAGGCACCTGGAAGAACATCGTTTTTAAAATCCATTAAGTATCCCTGGGCTATGCCAACCAATCTGCTTCCGTCAGTATGTTTTTTAAATTCCCCGCCGAAATACTTGATTGTATCGGCTGTCAGGCAGTGCAGAAAGCTCCAGTAATTAACCCCCTGACGATCTTTCTGAGGGTGTCGCAGCATTCCCCATGAAGTCCTGTCGATTATCTCAGCGGACGGTAATCTTACAGATTCGTTGCCCATCCACTTTTCAAAGGCAGCCTGCTTATACTTGCCATGCCTGGCATAGTCTTCGTAATGGCTGTACCATTCATTGGTTCCTCCGGCGCAAAGCATGATTCCGTAAATTTTTTCAGGATAATGTTTGTCAAGATAATCTATCGTGTCACAAATAAAGCGCGCCGCTGATTTTCTCCATTTTTCACAACCTGCCGTCAGAGAAAAATGATCAAAAGAATTTTCTATGTCTGAATTCAACCCAAGGAACCAGTCCCTCGTATCAAGCTGCAACATCAACATGAAATACGCTTCAGGCGCGCTTTCAGTAAACAAATCAAGCTGTCGACGCAGGTTTTCCCAATTGTATTTACCTTCGCCTATCCAAACTTCTCCAAATGGGGAATAAGGAGTTCCCAAACGATTTTTTATGCCGGTGGGAAAAACATTCATCAAGCGGATTCCAGCTTCGGCAAATTGCCTTATGGTCTCAGCTTCCGGTTTGAATGACCGAAAACATTGCGGATTAAAGATTTCACCGTTAATTTCAATCTTGACATTTCCATCTTGATTAACTAGAATTGCTTTCATGAATTCTCCGACAGCTTTTGACTTATTTTGTTTTTGCGCATTATTTCCGGCACATCAAGATGGATATTGGCCGTTCCAGGCAAACTTATCCATCATCGGGTATTTCCCTTTAGTTTTTTTATCGTATATTGAACCGGCGATTGAGATTCATTCTTTGATGGGGATAATTTCACTTCCTCGATTGACGTGAAAAGTTCAATCGCGGCATTCCGGTAATCAAGGCCGCATTGGTCTGCGATAATCCTAATCCCCCTGTCGAGAAGTTTTTTATTGGAAACATCCAGATAAGTCATCCAGTTCCCTGTCACCCTGCCCATTCTTACCATGGTGCCAGTCGAAATTATATTTAGCAACAATTTTACTGCCAAATGCTGCATAAGATTAAGAGGGGATACGGGAGCCTGCCAGCGGATAATAAAACCATCCGCTACACGATCATTCCCAATAAGCAGCATTGTTTTTCTATTATAACCGCAAGTTGCTTTTGTAAATTCAGCTACGGGTAAAGTATCAGAAAAACCAACAAGAACAGCAACTGATTCTTCATTTTCCTCACGCCGTTGCGCTTTTTCAAAACCTATTTCAAACTTGGTCAATTCACTGCCTGAGATCATGGGTAGGCCATTGCCGATAAGGGACCCGGCATTCAAGCTGATATAGTCATCGTGCGTCCATTCCAGACAACGCATCTTGCGGGCAAGGCAGTGCAGCCAGGCATCATGTGTCCCAAAACATGGATTTTTTACAAAGGCACATGATTGGGAAAGACCTGTTTCCGTAATTTTTCGAAAAGGCGGCAGTGAAAATGTGGGAGAACGTTCAGTTGTATCAGTTAGGACATCAAGCAGGAATTCATCCGCAAAATATGTAACAAAACCCTTATTTGTATATATTTCTTCCTCGAATTCGATATAATCAGCAATAGTCCTGAGGTTTTGTTCATTACCCAGTGTCGTCAATAGTTCCGCGAATTCTTCGGCATAGGCAATGGGTTGTTCTATTTCTTTTCCACAATATCTTGCCAATGCTGTTTCCAATGCCACACCGGCAATCAGCATCTCCAGTGTGGTAGACTGCATTCTTGTTGAACCGGATATTGCCATTGCGCCGCAAGGCATGTCAATTACTGTAACGTTCTGGTGACTGAATGCCTGGCGGCAACGCTCTAGATTTTTTTCTGGAATTTCTCTCGCTACGCAAATAATTAGAAAAACCTGAGCCTCACGCTCAGCGGCTTCCATTACTGTCCCAAGAATAGAACTGGTTTCACCCGTCCCGGTGATAGCGACCAGCACATCGTCAGTTGTCACATTTAGATCACGCACCTGCTTCCTGCCGAATTGCTGATAATCTTCGAAGAATTCGACGGAACGGATTAAAGCGTAGTCGCCACCGGTCATTATACTGAAAACTTTATCAGCCGGACTGGATTGAGAGTTTGACTGTTCAGGATTCTGCAAGAAGAATTTACGATATATAGATTCGAGCAGGATGCTTAAACGGCCCGTAGCCCCACATCCGGAAAATACGATTTTATGTCCCGTTTTCATTGCCTGATACATGGCATTGGCCAGAAGGGCAAAACGGTCGCCTGTCAATTCCTGTCTTGCTAACTTTACAAGATCTTGATCAACCTCCAGCAGCCTCTGGACACCTTTTGCTGTTGATTCGGCAAATTCACGATCCAAAAAGGCGGTTTTGGGATTACTTTTCTCAATAGGTAGGAATCCCAAGTGATATTGCTTCTCATTTTTTATAAAATCATCAGCTTTTCTTATACTTTCTTTTTGCATTGTACTCTCTTTCGTTATTGGTCTTCTTAACTCATGTTGACATGAAAAACATACTCAAGGGTTTCATCACATTTCAGAGTCTCTTCATTTGACAGCAACTCTACAGTGAAGATGTCCACTTGGCATTGGATAGTACCCCGTCCATGGCGTCATGTCAGCAATCTTCACTCTGCTTGTTCCCGCATAGTCAGTTTATTTTTATGATTAATGTCTTGCATGCGCCTCTGGTACCTGAATATCAGACATTATGAAGTCGATTTTTTGCCTAGAACAAATAGGGAAAATCCCGGATTTATCGAATTTCGTGCTGTCTATCAGAAGATAATTAGTATCGGCAATGCCAAGAACTTCCTTCAGAAATTCCGCATGGTTTTCATGAAACGTCGAAATACCGTTTTTCGTGATTCCGACCGCCGAAAAGAATGCTTTATCTATTTTTAGCTTGTGGAGATTTTCTCTTGCCGATTGCCCCAGAAATGAATTCAACTGGCAATTAAAATTGCCGCCCGTCGAAATAAGGATGAAGTGCGGCGGGAATAAGTAAAACTCCTGGATTATAAGTACGGAATTTGTGATTATCGTCAGATTTGAAAAATTCGTTTTCTGAAGTTTCTGTGCAAGATGAAATGCTGTCGTTGAGGAATCCAGAAATATGATGTCGCCATCGGATATTTCCGCTGCCGCCTTGTTCGCTATTACACTTTTCTTATCGGTGTTTTTATCAATACGATCTGAAAAATGAGAGTTGCTGCCCTCCTTTTTCGTTTCTACTTTTTCAGGCGGAAGCGCAATTCCCCCATGCACTTTCTGAATGAGTTTTTTTCTGGCAAGTTCCGAAACATCGCGATGAATAGTTGCGGGCGAAACATCAAAATGCTCCATGAGATTATTCATGGAGCAATATTTCTTTTCCTTAAGGAAGTCAACTATTTCAAATGAGCGCAATGTTTTCAAAGTTCCACCAGGTTTGTTTACTATAAGTATAAGAAGATTGAGTGATTTGTCAATATGCCTTTCTCTTTTAATTCCATATTTTCTTGTTATATTATCAAATATTCTCATTAAATTTCACTTTAGCCTTGACAATATCCTAAATTTCACTTATGATATACGCCATAAACGCGAGGTTTAGCAAATGATAAGCGGAATCGGATATTGCAGCATAGACTACCTTTCCATAGTACCGCATATACCTATAGACGACAAGGTTGAAATAATTCAGACGCTTGTCCAAGGCGGCGGTCCTGCAGCTACCGCAATTGCCGCTGCTGCGCGACTCGGAGCAAAAACCGCATTTGCAGGGGCTGTCGGAGATGACGAACGAGGCAGGCAAATAATTGATGGGCTTGCTTCGGAAGGGGTAGACACAACGGCGCTAAAGGTTAGAAAAAATGCGGATTCCCCGGCGGCCTTTTGCTGGATAGAGAAGGAAACCGGCAAGCGGAGCATCGCGTGGACAAAAGGCAACGCGGCCCCGCTTTCTCCTGATGAGCTTGAAGTCAACTTGATAAAAAACAGTCAGGTATTGCATCTCGACGGGCATCAGACAAATGCCGCAATAGCTGCCGCAAAAATCGCAAGAGCGCATGGCATCGCCGTTTCGATTGATGCCGGTACAATTGTTCCCGGAATAGATGAGTTGCTTGAACTTTCGGACATTGTCATAGCGTCAGATAAATTCGCAAACCGTTATACCGGAGAATCATGCCTTGGAAAATCGGTTGAAAAACTCCACTTCGAAAATTGCAAATTTTCTGCAGTCACAATTGGATGCGAAGGCTCCATTGGCTTTGATGGAAAAAATCTGATGAAGTGTCCGTCCTTTAGAGTAAATGCTGTCGATACGACAGGTGCAGGCGATGTTTTCCACGGAGCCTTCGTTTATAAATATGCCGAAGGCGGGACATGGTTTGAATGCATGAGATTCGCATCCGCAGTCTCTGCTTTAAAATGTACCAAATTCGGGGGCCGAACAGGAATCCCCGATTTAAAAACAGTTGAAAAATTTATATCTGAAATGGGATTCAAATAAAATGAAAAAAATTAAAGCCGGATATCTTTCGCTTGTCAAAGGAAGCTGGATTACGGATATTCTTGAGAAAAGAAGGAAAGCGTCACTAAGGGCATTGGCTACACTGGCGAATGTTGAGATTATAGATTGCGGACAACTCATTCAGAATGAAAGCGAAGCCGGGAAAATATGCCAGAAATTCGAAGATGAAAAAGTTGACGTAATAATCGCGCACTATATAACATTTTCGCTTGGGGGAATCGTTCCGGGCATGGCGGAAAAACTAAGGAAGCCTGTAATATTCTGGTCTGAGCCGGAACCGCCTATGAAAGGCGGCAGAATAGAATCAAACAGTTTCTGTGCCACCAACATGAATGCCCACGCGCTCTGGAAAATGAATCTGAAATATGATTTTATCTATGGTAATGCAAAATCGGTTGTTCCCGAAATCCAGAAACGGGTAAATGTGATTGCTTGCATTAAGTACATCCGTAATGCAAGAATAGGTTCTGCCGGCGGACGCGTACCCGGTTTCTATACATCAAATTTCAGTGAACTTGAGATGCGTGAGAAATTTGGAACCGAAGTCGAAAGTATCACACTGCTCGAGCTTGTAAAACATACTGAAAACCTTAAGGATGAGAGTATTGCGAAAGCGTTAAAGATTCTAATGAATGGATGCGCCTGCGGTTCCGCAACGAAAGAGGAATTGAAAAAAGGAGCTGGATTGCTTGCTTCATTTATGGAACTGGCTGAAAAATATCGCCTTGATGCCTGGACTGTAAGATGCTGGCCCGAATTCAGTGATCTTTATGGAATCGGAGTCTGCCATCTCCTGGGCTGCCTCACCGGGCTTGGTCTTCCAGCTGCCTGCGAAGGCGATACATACGGCGCATTGGCAATGCTCATCTCTGAAGCTCTAACAGGCCAACCTGCCTTTTTCTGCGATCTTATTTCGTTCGAACCCGACGGAGATACAGGGCTTTTCTGGCATTGCGGTGCGGCCCCTGCGTCTCTTTGCCGCAAAGGATGCAAGCCAACTATAAACAAGCATTCCATAATCGATGGCGGAAACAAAAAAGGATTGGCATGCGAATTTCCACTGGAAGCCGGACCTGTAACAATTCTGCGCATCAGCGAATGCCGCGACAGCAAAAACTTCAGACTGATGACTATTTCAGGAGAAGGTCTTGAAACGGAACAGATTCTGAAAGGCAATCCATTAAAAGTAAAATTCAGGCGCAACGCATCTGAAATAACAAATACTCTCATAGAAAACGGATTCGAGCATCATTATGTAATGGCACGCGATGATATTGCAAAAGACCTTAAGTTTTTCGCTAAGTTGTTGGACCTTGAACTTACTCAACTTTAATAAGGAATTATCTGATGAATTATCTGAAGCAATATAATACTAAAAACGGTTTTACGAAAATATCTTCAATTAGCGACGGGGATATGAAATTGACTGAATTTGGAATCATCAATCTTAAAAAAGGTGAAATTTTTTCCGCAGCTACAGATGAAAAAGAATCTGCATTTATAATACTGGGCGGAAAATGCTCTTTTTCAGGAAAAGGCTTTGAATTCAAGAATATAGGAGAACGAAAGGATGTCTTCTCAGGCAAGCCCTACACCGTTTATATTCCATGTAAAAAAAGCTATATAATTACAGCGGATACCGATGTCGAGATCGCATGGACATCGACTCCTTCTGATTTAAAAACAAATGCATATGTCATTGCCCCCGAGAAAGTAAAGGAAGTTCATATAGGCAAAGAAAATTATCAGCGCGATGCTTATCTTATTCTGACTGATGAATTCCCTGCCGCACATCTTTATATCGGCGAGGCGTATGTCCCTTCCGGCAACCACGCTAGCTACCCGCCCCACCGGCACGACTACGACAATCTTCCTGTGGAAGTTGACATGGAGGAAATATACTTCTTCCGCTTCAATCCGGAAAAGGGTTATGGAATTCAGAGAATTTACACCGATGGTTGCTCCATCGACTTCACATGTACGGTAAAAAACAACGACACTACGTTAATCCCGCGCGGTTATCACCCTGTCATCAATGCCCCCGGCTATACTATGTATTACCTCTGGATAATGGCGGGACAGAATAACCGAAAATTCCTTTCCGTTATCGACCCTGAACATAAATGGATTAGTGGAAAATGAACAAAGAACTATTGCTCGGCATTGACTTCGGAACAGGCGGCTGCAAGGTCACATTGATTGACTTTTCCGGCAACGTGATTGAAAGCGCTTCCGGCGAATATCCGACCAGTCATCCAAAGCCTGCATGGGCGGAACAGAACTCCGCCGACTGGTACAGAGTCATGTGCGAAGTACTTGGTAAGCTGAAAAACATTTCAAACATAAAGGCTGTTGCATTAGATAGTTATACCCACGGAGCCGTCCTGCTTGACAAAGAGCTTGAAGTCATCAGGCCTACAATTATCTGGACTGACCAGCGTAGCGTAAGAGAATGCGATATTTTAAAAAGAGATTACTTCGATCTTATTTTCAACACAGCATATCAGGCACCGACTCCTACTTGGACACTGCCGCAGATGCTATGGCTTAAAAACAACGAGCCGCAAACAATAAAAAAGACAGCCCATATTCTCTTTGTAAAAGACTATATCCGATTTTTACTGACCGGAGAAATGGCGTGCGACTCAATTGAATCACAGGGAACGCTTTTCTGGGATATGAAAAATTCATGCTGGTCGGAGGAGCTTTGTTCTCTGGCTGCTATCCCGATCAAGACATTGCCGCTAATTGGCAAGCCTACCGACATCGCCGGGAAGATAACCGCAAAATCTTCTTCGGAAACTGGACTCCCTTTCGGAATTCCCGTCATAATGGGGAGCAGTGATTCCGCAGTCGAAGACTATGCGGCGGGCGCCATAGAGCCGGGGCAGTGCATCCTTAAGCTGGCAACGGCTGGCAATGTAAACGTCATGACATCGGAAGCGCACCCGAATCTGGAGACTTTGACATATTCGCATGTCATTCCGGGCTTGTGGTATACCGTTACTGCGACAAATTCCGCAGCGGTCTGCCAGCGCTGGTATCGCGATAAATTCTGTTCAGAAGGAACAAGTTACGAGGAATTAAATACTATAGCGGCACAGTCTCCGCCCGGAAGCAACGGGTTGTTTTTTCATCCCTATCTGCAGGGAGAGCGCTCTCCATACTGGGATCCGGATTTGCGTGGAAGTTTCACCGGAATAAGCATGGCGAATTCGAAGGGCGATTTTTCCAGAGCGCTGCTCGAAGGTGTCGCATACTCTCTGAAAGATTGTTTCAGGACAATTGAAAAGATGAAGCTGGATGTAAGTGAATTCATACTAATAGGGGGCGGTGCGAAAAGTCCTTTGTGGAGTTCCATTGTTGCCGACGTTTTCAATGTGCCTCTTAAGCTTCCATCATCATGCGACGCGTCATTCGGAAGCGCTCTTCTGGCGGGTGTAGGCATCGGAGTATTCGAAGACGAAAGAGCTGCTGTAAAGCAATGTCTCAAATTCGACAAGGAAATAGACCCGGTTTCTGAAAGGGCTTATTTTTATGCGAAACAATTTAAGCTATATAGAGATATACACGATTCACTTAAAAAGTGTTACAAAAGTTCAACATAAGGATTATCATGACAAAAATAGCATTAATAGGTGCAGGCGGTGTAATTTTTGCACAAAATTTCATAAAGGATATTTTATCAAGCGATAGATTGAAAGACAGTGAGATTATACTGATGGACATTGATTCGAGTCGCTTGAAAAATGCCGAGACATTTGCACGTAAAATTGGAGAAAAACTTGGTATAAATCCTAATCTTTCAGCAACAACCGATCTTCGTAAAGCCGTAAAGCTTGCTGATTACGTTATCACTCTTTTCCGGGTAGGAACGCTCGAGCATCAGAGAATCGAACAGGATATTCCACGCAGATATGGCGTTGATCAAGTTGTAGCCGATACTCTCGGACCAGGCGGAGTTTTTCGAGGGCTTCGAACTCTTAACGCGCTTTTTAAAGTACTTGATTTAATGGAAGAAGAATGCCCTGGTGCATACCTCTTGAATTATGTTAATCCTATGTCATTGAATACCATAGCACTTTCCCGCCGGGCAAAGACTGTCAAAGTAATTGGATTATGCCACAGCGTCCAGCACACAGCAGTACAGCTTTCTGAATATATAGAAGCCGCAAAAGAAGAAATACGTTTTCTTGCCGCAGGAATAAATCATCAGGCGTTCTTTCTCAAATTCGAAGTTGACGGCAAAGACGCTTACCCATTGCTGCATAAAGCCATGGGCAAAAATGATATTTACAATAAAGACAAAGTGCGCTTTGAGATTTTTCGCCATTTCGGATATTTTCCTACAGAATCAAGTGGGCACGGCAGTGAATACATTCCCTATATTCGGAAACGCAAAGATCTGATTGAGAAGTTCTGTAGTCTCCCGGCGGATGCTGAAAGAGACTACGACATGAGTGTCGGGACTTCTGGCGCATCGCTGAAAGTCTGTGCGGAACTTCAGAGGGAAAATGAGAAAAAGATACTGGCATTGTTGAACGGGGAAGAGGAGTTTGACATCAAGCCCAGCGATGAATACGCTGTCCAGATCATTAAGGCTATTGAAACCAATACTCCCATTTCTGCCAACCTTAATGTAATGAATCATGGATTGATTCCGACTCTGCCCCCTGAATGTTCGGTTGAAGTACCGTCCCTAGTGAATGGAGGAGGTATTACACCCGGACGAATTGAAAATTATCCGGAACAATTGGCAGGACTTAACCGCGGAATGATTAATGTCCAGATGATGGCTGCAACGGGAGCGCTGGAATGTAATCGTCGAAAAATATTTCAGGCAATTGCGCTTGATCCACTTACCGCGGCGGTCTGTTCTCTGGATGAAATTCAGTCTATGACTGATGAATTGTTTAGTACATTAAAAAGCGAAATATCCGAGAATTTCTATAAATAATGGAGGGCAAAATGCCTACTGTACAAAAGAGCTACATGTATGAAATGATCCGAAGCGAACTCGCCTGGGTTGTTGGCGAAGAACACATCCAAACTACGGATTCCGACAAGCTTGGACACTCAATCGACTACTACTGGGTTCCAGAACTCTGGCACGACAGAGGTGAAAAACTTACGCCGCCTGATTTTATTGTCCATCCGGCAACGGCAAAAGAAGTGTCCGAAATCCTGAAGATAGCGAACACTCACAACATTCCGGTGATTCCGTGGGGCGGTGGTTCGGGTTCTCAGGGCGGCGCGCTGCCGATATACGGTGGAATCATGCTCGACATGAAGCGGATGAATAAAGTTTTAAGTATTGATCCTGTTTCGATGACCACGACTGTTGAAGTTGGCATAAATACTCAGCATCTGGAATGGGAAATTGAAAAGGCAGGTTACAGCACAATGCACTTACCTGCGTCAATCGCATGCGCAACGCTCGGCGGATTTATTGCCCACAGAGGAACCGGAGTTTTAAGTACCAAATATGGCAAAATGGAAGATATGATAATGTCGCTCGAAGTCGTTACTCCGACTGGTGAAATTATCAATACGCTTCCTGTTCCCCGCCATGCGTCTGGACCCGATCTTACCCAGATGTTTCTCGGCAGTGAGGGGACGCTCGGAGTCGTAACTAAGGCGACAATGAAGATTCATCCTATACCGGAATCCCGCAAATTCCATGCATTCCTTTTCAAGACAATGCATGATGCCATGGTTGCCGGATCAAGAATAATGACAAGTCGCCTTCGTCCATGCGTAATAAGGCTTTACGACGAACCGGAAACAGCAAAGCTTATCAAGAAAGTTCTAGGAATAGACAAACAGGGCGCGTACCTTGTCTTCGGTTTCGATGGTTACGAAAAAATGGTCGATCTCGAAATGGAACAGGCCTGCGAAATATGCAAAACATTGGAACATGAAGACCTTGGAACCGAAATGGGGCAGTCCTGGTGGGATAACCGTTATAAATTCTTCTATCCGCCCTACATGTTCCACATGCCTCAGGCTTTTGGAACGCTCGATACTGTGGCGACGTTTTCCAATATTGAAAAAGTTTACTGGGCGATGAAAAATACCATAAAGGAAAATTTTCCGCAGGCAACATTTATCGGCCATTTCTCGCACTGGTACGAATGGGGCTGCATGCTCTATGCCCGCTTCATTATCGATGAACCGCCGAAAGATCCGCATGAAGCCATTGCTCTTTATAATAAAATATGGGATATGGCAATTCGCGCGGCGATTAAAGAAGGCGGCGTTATCAACGAACATCATGGCGTCGGCCTGAAGCTCGGACGAATCATGAAAGATCTTTATGGTCCGGCATATAAAGTCCTGCAGGACATCAAGAAAGTAATGGACCCCAATAATATAATGAATCCAGGGAAAATGGGCTTTCAAGGGAAAGGAGCTTGAGAAATGAACATAAAAAAATGTATAGACGCAATCAATGCCTGCCGCTTCTGTTTCATGTGTCGTCATCTTGATCCGGTCGGCAACGTGACTTTCAATGAATCCGATACGCCGAGAGGCCGTGCCTTGATTATCGACAAAATACGAATGGACAGAGAAAACCTGAATAATCAGGATTTCATAAATACCATGTACAAAAGTGCGTTGAGCGCGGCAAACCGTTATCATTGTGTAAGTCATTATGATGAAGCTGGTCTTGTCCTTGCGGTGAGAAAGGATATCGTAGAAGCGGGACTCGCTCCGGAGGCTGTAAAAAAATTGGCGAAGGAACTCGAACATGTCGATTTTAAAGTCGAAGGAAAAGGTTCAAATCTTTATTTCGGCGAAATGCCGGAACTTTATCCTGATTCCAAACTCATATCAGGTGGAGATCCCGGTAAAGCGCTTGAAGTTCTAGGATTTACAAATGAATCAAAAAACGTTTTCGAAAAATTCAAGAAGGCCGTCATTAATTCAAAATGCGAAACACTTATTGTTGCCGAACCATCGTCATATGATTTTCTGAAGAACAAATTTGACAATATAAAAGTTATACATTCTTCGGAATACCTGCTCTCCGCCGGAGTAAATTCACAGACGCAGTCAAAGGCTTATTATCTTGACAGTGATTATCTTAAAAATTACAATGATAACCTTAAGGCTCCGCGTGAACTCCTTGAATCAGCAGGATATAAATTGGCAATGTTTGGAACGAATCAGGAAGAATCGTACAGTGTAGGAGAAGGTGCAGTTGTTTATGATAAGCTGTATCCGGAATTGGCAAAAAAACTTGCTGAAAGAGTCTGGGAACAGGCCGACAATCCGGAAACGGATTTGATAATAACGGCTTCTTCTTATACGAAATCGATATTGAAAAAATACAATCCGGCATTCAATGTAATTACAGTCGAAGAAGCCGTACTGAAAGCAAAAGGAAACTGAAAATCATGCCATTGGTAACTTTCAACGAAATACTGCCGCAGGCGCGAAAAGAAAAGCGGGCAGTTGCGGCATTTAATGTGGCTAACCTTGAAACGCTTCTTGCGGTATTCAAAGCTGCGGAAGAGGAAAAATCCCCCGTTATCATTCAGGTCTATCAACGACTTTTTAATGATGAAAGAGCCGCCCTTATCGGTGCTATGACCAGGAAGCTTGTGGAGAAGTCGGACATCCCTGTCGTATTGCATCTCGATCACGGCTCATCGGCCAATCTGGTAAAAAAAGCTATTGCCGCCGGCTATACATCCGTGATGATTGATGGTTCGCAATTGTCTTTCGCGGACAATATAGCGATGACATCCGAGGCCGTGAAAATTGCACATGGGTCAAATGTTTCTATCGAAGCAGAAATCGGACATGTTCCGTTCGGCGGCGGCGAAATAGAGCTGTCGACTGCTTCGGAAGCGCTTGAATTTGTGGCTAAAACCGGAGTCGATGCACTTGCAATATCGATAGGAACGGCACACGGTTTCTACAAAAAGGAACCGGTACTTGATATCGAAAGGGCATCTAAAATTGGAAAAGCTGTAAATATTCCAATTGTTCTTCATGGCGGAACCGGAGTTCCGGACGAGCAACTTAAAAAAGCTATTGAATGCGGAGTGGCGAAGATAAATATAGCGACCGAACTTCAGAATATGTTTTTGCGCGGAGTCGCGTCAGAACTTGAAAAAAATGGTGAAAAATTTATTCCACTGGATTTATACTTTAAGCCAGTAGAAGAAAAAATCACCCAATATGCCAGAGCTAAAATAAGGGCATTTAATACAAAATGAAATGGACTGCGGTAAATAATTATGAAGAAATGAGTCAATTAACGGCAAAAAGGATTTTAGATGTTATCGCCGAAAAACTCAGTCGTGGCAGATTTGTCAATATCGGAATGGCTACTGGCTATACGATGATACGATTGTATGAGATATTGGCGGGGATGCTGAATGACGCCAAGCTTGATCTGGCTGGATTTAGCACATTCAATCTCGATGAATATGTCGATGGAGATGGCAAAAACGTCCTTCCCGGAAATCCGATCAGCTATCGCAAATACATGAAGGGAAAACTGTTTGATTTTATCGATCCGAGTCTTGGATTCAAGTCAGAGAACATGTTTTTCCCGGATGCGGAAAATCCGGAAGAATATGATAATAAGATCATAGATTTTGGCGGGCTTGATTTTCAACTTCTCGGAATTGGCTTTAACGGGCATATCGCGTTCAATGAACCGATCTGCGAAAAAGAAATCTCAAACGATGATTTTGCAAAGCTTCCATCTCATATTGTCGAATTGGACAGTCTGACTATTCAGACAAACGCCAGACTGACGGCGGGGAACGACATGAATGCCGTCCCTCGCAAGGCCGTTACAATGGGAATGGAAAGCATTCTCAATGCGAAGGAGATAATGCTGCTGGCATGTTTTAGCGAACAGACAGCACCGCTCAATGTAATTAAGTCAGGAATAATAAGTTCTGAACTTCCGGCGTCATTTCTGTTGCAACATCATAATTCAGAAATAGTATATACTCTTGACAAGATCAGCCTGCAATGAAAACACTAATTACCAATGCACATGTCATTTCGCCTGAGGTGGATATAGAGAATGCATCCGTTCTGATTGATGGCAAGATTATTGCCGGAATATATCTTGCGGAAGAACCTCTTCCCGCGGCAGATAAGATTGTCGATGCGGAAGGAAAAATGCTTCTGCCCGGATTTGTCGATATTCATTTTCACGGCCGTTCCGGGCACGATTTCTGTGACGGGAAAATTGAGTCTCTTAAAACTATTGCTTTCGAAAAACTAAAAGACGGAGTTACATCTTTTCTGGGAACAACGTTGACCGTGGAGGAAGCTATGCTTTCCACCGCAATTACTTCAGCATCAGAATATATGCAGAGTGATTACAGCGGAGCAAAAATACTTGGCATCCATCTGGAGGGGCCTTTTTTCAATCCGAAATGTGTAGGGGCTCAGAATCCTGATTTTCTGCGTCTGCCGGATATAGAAATGGTAAAAAGGCTTAACTCGATTTTTCCTGTAAAAAAAGTGTCCTATTCCATCGAGCTGGACGGTGCTATCCAATTTACTAAGCAGCTTGTTGATATGGGAATCATGCCGGCATGTGCGCACAGTGCGGCAAAATATTCCGATTTTAAAAAAGTATGGGCGTTAGGACTTAAACACATGTCCCACTTTTGCAACGTTATGACGCCGCTGCATCATCTTGAAATAGGACTTGTCGGCGGAGGCTTGCTGCACAAAGACGTATATATTGAAATGATTTGCGATAAGATACATCTCTGTCCAGAAATGATTCAGTTGCTTTTTGAAATCAAAGGCCCTGAGAAAATAATGCTTATTACAGATGCCATGCGCGGAGCCGGAATGGCGGATGGGACATATGATCTCGGCGGCATGAAGGCGACTGTCAAGGACGGTTGCGCAAGACTTGATTCGGGAGCTGTTGCCGGAAGCACAGTTCTTTATTCCCAGGGTCTTCGAAATGTCCATGAAATAACCGGACTGCCACTTAAAGAACTTGTCAAGACCACTTCATGGAATCAGGCCCGTTCGCTCAATCTTGGCAAACTAGGCAAAATAGAATCCAGTTATATTGCAGATCTGGTCATATGCGAAAATGATTTCAGTCCGTTAATGGTTTTCGTCGACGGCCGTCAAATTCTTATTTAATGATTCCGATTCTGGCAGTTATCCAAGTTGCTTACATAGAGTAAATTGCATCACGTCTAAGGAGCGAAACCCGAATGCTTTTCTGGCTGTCAGATTTATTCAATGTTTTCAGGAAAGCATTTTTTTTAAAACCTATAGGTGGACATCGAGTTGTGAGTGAATCCGTCAGTCCGTCAAATGTCCGTCATTTTACGATTTTAAAAAAAGTGGACTGGGGTTTGTATTTGCAAAATGCCTGAGCAGCCGCAACTCTCGAAACTATACTCTGTTTACTTCCCGCCAAACTCAAAATCTGCTCCTGGGAGTCATAAAAAAGACCGGAGTCAGGGCATGTTTTTAGAAACATGAAATATATGTTAGATGTTTTCTTCGAAATATTCAGCTCTCATTTTTCCGTTTTTATCTTGTAAAAATGCAGGATAATGGCATTTTAGTCATTGGTTTTTTGTATCTGACCACTGACATTATAACGGGTGATATTGAATGTTTGAACAAACTTTTAAAAATATAGACGATATTCTTCACAAAGATGCCGGCTGCAGCAGTGAACTGGATTATGTGGAGCAGACGTCCTGGGTGCTTTTTCTGAAATATCTTGACGATTTCGAGAAAGACAAATCCGTTGCCGCCGATCTTGCCGGAAGGCCATATACGCCTATTGTAAGTCCGGAATATCGTTGGGATGTGTGGGCCATGCCTAAATCCAATGACGGCAGACTTGATCATCATAAAGCGCTAGGAGGAGACGATCTTAAGGATTTTGTGGATCACAAGCTCTTTCCTTACCTGAAAAATTTTAAAAAAGATGCTGAAAGCGCTTCCACAATCGAATATAAAATAGGCGAGATATTCAGCGAATTGAAAAACAAAATCCAGAGCGGGTATAACCTCAGGGAAGTAATCAATCTCATTGATGAACTTCGCTTCAGATCACGTGCCGAAAAGCATGAGATGAGCCATCTCTATGAAAGCAAAATCAAGAATATGGGAAACGCCGGACGCAATGGAGGCGAATATTATACGCCGCGTCCGCTCATCAAAACCATTGTTAAAGTTGTCGCACCGAAAATCGGACATAAGGTTTATGACGGCGCGGT
>MHBG01000046.1:12631-32475 GCA_001804785.1 Lentisphaerae bacterium GWF2_45_14 | reverse complement strand
AAAAGTTGCGCCTTACGTATTTCATTGTAAGATGACTTGTGATATGTCATCTGCGTCTGAGAATACCATTGCAAGTCGATCAAGGCCCATTGCGCATCCGCTTGATGAGGGGATGCCAGAGACCAGCGCGTCGTAGAACTCTTGCGGTTCAGGATATTCTTTCATTTTGGCGGACTTCCTGAATTCATAGCTTTTTTTGAAGCGCGCTTTTTGTTCCGCGGGCGCGGTCAATTCCCCGAAGGCGTTCGCTATTTCGAGTCCGCCGATATAAAGCTCCCAGCGTTCTCCGAGTGTCCCGTCGTCAGCCTTAAGCCTTGAGAGCGAGGCTAGTTCCGCAGGATAGTCCTTCATCACGACCGGGACGTCTTTTCTCAGGGCGGGTTCGATTTTTTCCACGAGCAGGATGTCGAAAAGTTCCTGCCTTATCGCGTCTTCCGCGCTGATTCCGGCGTAATTGGCGAAAGCGTCGCGCACGCTTATTATTTCCCATGGTGCGTTAAAATTGATTCGGTTTCCCCTGAAGAAGGCGGTCATGTCCGGCAGGAGTTCAGAGGCTGCGAAGCGGAGCATTCGGGTCGTCAGCGAAAGTAGCTGCATATAATCCGCGTGAGCCTGATAGTATTCGAGCATGAGGAACTCGGTTCTGTGGTTTCTTCCATACTCGCCGGACCTGAAGCACGGACCGATCTGATAGATTTTTTCGAAGCCTGATGCGAGCATTCTTTTCATTTCGAGCTCCGGCGATGTACGCAGGAAGAAATCCTCCGATGATACGGCCTCGATATATTCCTCCGGGGCAGGGGCTTTTATCCGCACGGGCGTGTTGACTTCCAGAAAGGATTCCGCACCGAAAAATGCCCTTAAAGAGAAAAGGAGCCCGGCTTTGATTTCAAAGCGGCCCCTTGATGATTCAATTTTTCTGATACTATCAGGCTTTGTTGACACGTTCTGAATACTGACCTGTTCTGGTGTCAATCTTTACAAGGTCCCCCTCGTTTATAAAGAGCGGTACCTGTATTTCGTAGCCGTTGTCAAGTTTTGCGGGCTTGAGGACGTTTGTGGCGGTGTCGCCGCGTGCGCCAGGATCGGTCTCGACTATTTTCTTTTCGATGAAGACAGGGAGTGTAACATCGATTGGTTTGCCGTTGAAGAAGAGCACCTTGCAAAGCGCTTCCTCGATAAGGAAATATGCCTTGTCTCCAAGGAATTCCTTGCTTATTCGGGTTTCTTCATAAGTTTCCGTATTGCTGAAGACGTAGAATTCTCCCTCGTTGTAGGAGTAGTACATTTCGTGTTCTTCGACATTTGGTACTTCTATTCTGTCAACCGGTCGATAGGTTTTTTCCATTGTGACTCCGGAAACCATATTTTTGAGTCTGCATCTGTAGAGAGCAGTGCCCTTGCCGGGTTTGCAGAATTCAAATTCAGAAATAACCCATGGCTGTCCGTCTACTTCGACTTTCAGTCCTTTTCTGAGGTCTGATGGGCTGTACATTTATGTTTTCTCCTGTTATTTTAAACTTTATAAAAAATCAGACGCGTAATATATCAGGAGTGTCAAAACTATTCAAGCATAATTCCTGAGTGATTTATTGAGCTTCAATGCGTGGACTGCGTGCTTGCGCGCACAGGGAATTAAGATTATAGTAAAGCCGTGTCGCGCCTGAAATTCGTTCACTGTCCGAACCAGGCGCTTTACTTTATATTTAGTCAAATGGTATATTTGATTCGCATTATCAATACTTGTTCAGGTGGTAATGGAGGGGGAAAATAAGTGCAAATTAAAAAAACAACGGAACCTGCGGACGCTTCACTGTTTTGCCGGAAACTCCTTGCCGGCGAAATAAAGCTTGATGCGGCAAATAGAGTCATCGCTTCCGAAAATAGCAGAACCCATACGCATCTTCACCCGAACAGGCTACATATTACCTATACGGAGGAGGGGTATGGTTTCTGCCAGATGGAGAATGCTCTCTACAAACTTCGGCCTGGGACAATCCATTTTGTTTACCCCAACGAAATACATAAGTATTATTCCGATAAAAAAAATCCGTACAAGGTTTACTTTCTCCACTTCGACTGGATAGGAAAATCACCGGAAGCTCCGCGCTCGGTCATAATAAAAAAAGCAGACCAAAAAAGGATTAATGAGATATTTTACGGGCTTTTCCACTTTTACCACTATTTCAAGGCGCCGTCAAAGACTGCCAGAATATTGTCGCGGCTTTTTGAGCTTTTTGCCGAGATAACAGAATATACGGAAGTTTTGGATTCGGAAAAATCGGAAGGATCCTTGCTCGACAGGGAGTTTTTTATGGATGTTCTGACAAAACTTCAGACACCGCCCTTCTCGTTCCCCGGCATAGACGCGCTCGCGAAAGAAAAGAAGGTAAGTCGCCGCCATTTTACCAGGGCATTTCGTCGAAATACCGGAATGTCGGTAATGGAATACTTCAACGACGCGAGAAAAACATATGCCCGCTTCCTGCTGAGAAGTTCCGAGTATACGGTAAAAGAGATCGCCTACCAGTGTGGTTATTCCAATTCACAGAACATGCGTCGCGCATTATCGGACAAGACGTCATAGTCACGCCTTTTGGCCCAGTCTGATTGCGTTTGGCCCATGCTGATTATTGCGGAAAATACACTGGAGCGCTATAGTCTTAAACAGGAATCAAGAATCGGTAAATTTAAAAATAGAGGCCTGTTATGATTATAGACGCTCATTTGCACTGTCCCTTCGGGAAAATGGATGTGGACGAACTCAAAAGGGAATGTGAAAAAATATTGTACGAGTTTGGCAGGAGCGGGATTGACAAGTCATGCGTGATGCATTGCGGCGGTTATGGTACTTTTTATCATGACGCGGCCGCACAGCTGGAACTTGCCGAATGTCTCGTCAAAATCATCGAAATGTTTCCCGATAAGTTCTACGCGCTCCTCACCCTTAACGGAATGCTTCCGGCCAACATCCTTATCGGCGCCCTGGATAAATATATCGTCAAGGGGCCGCTGACCGGAGTGAAGTTCACAATCCAGATGAACGCCCGCGACAAGCGGCTGGAGGAGGTCGCCCGCTTCATTGAAAAACACGATATCCCCGTGCTTTGGCACTGCTGGTATAAAACGACCCACAAGTATCCGCTCGAATCCGATCCGCGGGACGTATCATATTTTGCGAGGAAGTTTCCACGGATTAGAATATTGATGGCTCATCTGACAGGCTGCGGACGAAGGGGAGTCCAGGACATAAAAGACTGTCCGAACGTGCTCATCGACACATCCGGCTCACAGCCCTATGACGGCTATCTTGATTATGCGTTGAAGGCCCTCGGCCCCGACAGGGTGCTTTATGGCTCCGACTACCCCTGCCGTGACATCCCCACACAGCTCGGACGCGTATACGCAAGCGAACTTTCTCCAGAAGTCAGGGAAAAAGTACTTTGCGTCAATGCGTTGAAGTTCTACACAAAGAAAGGAAATTGATAATGAACAGCCCCAAAATAATAGACTGTTCGGTGTGGCATGGACAGTGGTTTTTATATGACCTAAGATACTCCGACCTCGTACTCATGGAAAAGAAGCTGAGAGCACTAAATGTCCAGAATGCCTTTATTTCTCCACTTGAATCCGTATTTGCGCAGGACCCGCATGAAGGCAACTTCAAGATGCTTGAAGATATCAAGGATAGACCGTTCTTTCAGCCGGCACCGGTAATCGATCTTCTGCTCGCGAACTGGAAGGAAAATATAGAGAAACTTTATAACGACTTGAAAATAAAGATGATAAGGCTCATTCCGAACTTTCACACGTACGAGCTTACCGAAGAATCGCTCGAGGAGCTCGTTCAATTTACCGCTCCGCGCAACATCATCATCGCCATTCCGATGCGTATGGAAGACTCGCGCGGCCAGTCGCCCCTCCTGAAAGAGCCGATGGAGCTTCCGATAGCCGGTGTGGCGAAAGCGCTTTCCTTTTATCCGCAGCAGAAGTTCATCCTGAACAATGTTTACTGGCACGAAGTCAACGATCTTTACCATATTCTCGGCAATACCCTCTTTGATATAGCAATGATGGAGCCGGTGAACCCGCTGAAGGCAATCAAGGAAAAGTATTCCATCGAGAGATTTGTTTTCTCAAGCAACTGCCCGTTCTTCTACCCTGAGGGCAACTGGAATAAGTTGAGTTATTCAGATATTTCCGAAGAAGACATTCTGAAAATAGCATCAGAAAATATCGAAAAACTGATATAAGGACTCTCTCTATGTATGTCATGACCAGGTCGTGGGAAAAATATAGACACAGCACAAAATTTCTGGGATCGGGAAGCTCCACATCATCCAAGGCACCACAGTTTGAAAACGCCGAACCCGCGCTGATAGAAAGAGGCAAGGGCTGCCGCGTATGGGATATCGACGGCAATGAATATATCGACTACCGCAACGGACTCGGCCCCGTAACGCTCGGTTACTGCGTTCCCGAAATCAATAAGGCAATTTCGGAACAGCTTGAAAAAGGTATCGTGTTCGGACATCCGCATGTTGTTGAAGGGGAAGCGGCGGAAATGCTTGTCGATGTGATACCGTGCGCCGAAAGAGTAAAGTTTCTTAAAACAGGCGGGGAAGCGATAGCGGCATGCATCAAAATAGCGAGAAGCGCCACAAATAAAAGCAGAATAGTCCAGTGCGGCTACAACGGCTGGATCAATTGTCTTAGCGCACCGGGAGGAAGCGTTCCGGCCGGCATCGCGAACAGTCAGCCGCTGAAAGGAATACCTCACGAAATAAGTTCTCTTCACTCTTCGCTCGGCTGGGCTGACTATGAAGCATGGGAAAAGTTTTTCGCGGAAAATGGCAAAAATATCGCGGCCGCCGTAATCGCGTCAAATTATGCCGAGATTGAAAAAGGACATGAATTCTTCCCGTTCGTGAGGAAGCTCACGGAGAAATATGGCGCGCTTCTCATTATAGATGAGATAGTTACGGGATTCAGGCTGGCGATGGGCGGGGCTCATGAATATTTTGATTTTATGCCCGATATGGCGGTGTTCGCAAAGGGCTTTGCCAACGGCATGCCTGTCTCGGCCTATGTCGGCAGGGGCGACCTTATCGACTCTGCGAAAGGTATAGGGATTTCCTCGACATTCGGCGGCGAAGCTCTTTCGCTTGCCGCCGTCAAAGCGGTGATTTCTTTCTACAAACAGAATAAAGTCATTGAGCACTTGTGGGAGACGGGTGGAATCCTTTGGCCGCAGGTGGACAAGCTTTTCAAAAAATACAATATCTCAGCACGCATAAAAGGGTTTAACGCCTGTCCGCAGATAGAGTTCGACAAAACTGAATTGGGAAGCGAATTTTTTAGAAATTCCTATCTTAACGGTGTATCTTTGTACAACGTGTCATATGTCAACTACTCGCATAAGGAGAAAGATATCGATGAAACACTGCAAAAGCTCGAGAAAGCTATCGCAAGTATTTAACACCAAACCTTTTACGCTCATTGAACTGCTCGTTGTAATTTCGATTATAGCGATTTTGGCCTCGATGCTTCTGCCCGCATTGGGGCAGGCAAAGCATAAGGCAAAGGAACTTATGTGCAAATCGAATATGAAACAATCCGGATTTTGTATGCAGTCGTATATCGGCGACAATGACGCAATACTGCCGCTCTCTTCTTATGTTGGCCCCGGTTCAAGTAAAACATGGATTGATTTTCTCGACGGAACCTTAGGCGGGGATATTTATATTACGAATAAAAATGTCAGCGTATGTCCTTCGTTTTTGCCTGAGAAATATATCAGCAGGTCCTACATTTATGGAGTGCATGGTTATGCGCCTACCCTCCAGGGCTCGTTTGTTCCTCCCGGCTATTCGACGGGCCCGTTTGTAAAGGTAAGCGCCGTTTCCTCTCCATCCACTCAATGGCTGCTGGGAGACAGCGCGGGATATTGGGACGCAGAGTCAAAATACATGCAGGTATATCTTATATCCAATGCTCCATCAACAACCTTCGGCTTGCACCTGCGGCACTTCAACGGAGCAAATATGCTTTTCCTCGACGGGCATGTCAGCGGGGTAAAGCGGCCTAATGTCAAGACGAGTCTGGGAATTAGCAAGGCGTTTTACGGTAGTAACTGTGATCTCATAGACTTATAAATATAGGGGGTTTCGAATGTCGAGATTTTTAACTTTTACGGCGGCTGTATTTTTATGCAATTATTTAGTGGCAGTCGATTCAGCTTTTTGATAAAGGATTGTGAATAGTGGGAAATAAAATTTTATTTTTGAACCAATCGGAGGACTAAAAAAATAATGAAAACCATACTACAAAAATCAACTCTTGAAAAAGACGGGAAATTTAAAAAATATAAATCATCACAAATAAATAGAATTGTACTGGTAATACTAGTAAATTTTGCTTTGTTTTCTTTCGCTAATGTGTTTGGTGAGCCAATAGATTCATTGCAAAAAAAGAATACTCTCAATGAACTAAACCTTGTCGCAGATACAACAATAGAAAGCATTTCACTTACTACCAATGATTCTTTTTCTACTATTGTTCCCTCAAGGGCTCGTAATAATTATTCTCCCGTAAAAGTTGGGCCAGAAATAGATACGATAAAGATTGTAGTAAAAGCAAAAAACGCAAGTTCCGTCCTTGCTATCAATGGCACAGTCGTGAATAAGGCAGTTTCATCAGTGTTAATTCCCATTCAGTCAGGAAGAAATATCATCAATATCAAAATTACTGCGGAAAATGGGAAAGACAGCAAAACAGTATTTTTAAAAATCTTTCGTGCAACTCCTTATCCAATATGGAATAAAATAGCAGAACGTTCTGCCTGGATTCCTCGAGATTCCGCAGGTGAGCTAACGTTTAACGGGCAAATGTGGTTGTTTGGCGGTTGGACACCACAATTGACAAGCGATGTGTGGCATTCTTCCGATGGTATTACATGGGAGCAGGCAACGCCGATACCATCAAAAAGCGGTATTGATATTCCTATTGTTTTCGTATTCAATAATAAAATTCATGTTCAAGATGTAAGTGGAACATTGTTTACATCTGAAGATAACGCTAAATCTTGGACTATTTTAGCTGACAACCTCCCGTGGAAGAAAAGAGGACAGGCTGGTTGTGTCGTATTCAATGATAAAATATGGGTTATGGGAGGTCGAAAAGGTGGAGAATTACTTAATGATGTCTGGTCTTCATCTGATGCCATTAATTGGAAATGTGAAGTCGAACATGCCCCATGGGCAGGAAGGCAATTCCATAATGCTCCATTAGTTTTTGACGATAAGATATGGATAATTGGAGGCGCTATGATTGGTAGTTCATATCATCCGTTTCTTGCCTATAACGATGTTTGGAATTCTAAAGATGGTATTCATTGGCAACAGGTTATCGAACATGCCCCATGGAAGGCTAGAATATGGAGTTTCTCAGTGGTTTACAGAAACCATTTATGGTTAATTGGGGGATTTCGTTCAGAACCTGTATGGGAGAATCTGGGAGACGTGTGGTATTCTTCTGATGGTGTAAGATGGGAACAGTTAGAAAACTTGCCTATTATGCAGCATAGCGGAGGGAATAACGTCTCTGTTATAAAAAATTCCATTTGGGCTCCCAGGCATGAAATGTCTGTTTATAGCTTTAACGGGAAGTTATGGGTAGTGGGGGGAATGGTTTGGCCGCTGGTAAATGATGTTTGGTGTCTTAATATTTCTGGATTGTGCTTTATTACGCAACCAGTATGGGAAGCTTATGTTAATACATTGTATGAATATAAAGCATATGCTGATTTTTCAGAAAAGCCTCAGAAAATAAAGTATAGGCTCAAAAAGTCACCAACATGGCTTAAGATCAATCCCGTGACTGGCATGATTACCGGAACGCCGTCAAAGGTATGCGATGAGGATATAGTCATTGAAGCGTATAATGATGCAGGAGAATCTGTAACACAGAAATATACTCTTCATATATTGCCGCTTTCCTAACAAAAAAATATAGAATATCTTATATATGAATATAGACTTATAAATATAGGGGGTTTCGAATGTCGAGATTTTTAACTTTTACGGCGGCTGTATTTTTATGCAATTATTTAGTGGCAGTCGATTCACTGGATAAACTTGTCCAGGAAAAGAAGAGCGGTACGGTTGAAATTGCACCGGGGAATTATGAAGTCGATGAACTTTCAATTCCGGAAACAATCACATTGAAAATAGATAACGGCGCTGTCATCAACGTAAAAAAGAAACTTGAGATAAATGGTGTACTTGAGGCGGGAATCTATAAGATTTTCGAGGGGCCGGGACAGGTTGCGGGAAAGGTCAAAACAGTCAATGTCTATCCACAGTGGTTCGGCGCGGCTGGCGACGGGAAAAATGATGACTCCGACGCTATTCAGAAAGCCGCCGACTTCGCGCAGTTTTCATTCGGTGGACTTCTCTTTATTCCACCGGGACGCTATCTTTTCAGCAGCGATATAAAAATACGCTGCGACATTGAGTGCAAGGGGCTTTTGATCAAGGAAATAGAGGTTGACGAATCAAAAACAAGCTTCAGTTACGCATCATTCTGCAAAAGTCATTTTCTGAAAAATGTGTCACAGATATCTTTCGTTCCCGATACGGAAAAGCTGGAACTCTCACCCGATGCCTTTTACGGGATCAAGGAAAATGATTTCAAGCTGCCTTCCTTTAAAGCCATTCCTCTGGCGAACGGCTCAGGGACTGTAGATCTTGAAGAAGGAGGAACGCTTACCTTTTCTTCCACGGACTTCTTTTCGTCCAGACAATGCAATAACGGCGATGAATTTTACGATAAAAATGATTGCACTCAGCTCGTTTCACCAGCAGGGGACGTTTTTCCCGAATTCTGTTTCTCATACGGGAAAGTGCCTGAGACTGAAGTATGGTCAGCGGAGAGCATTTATAAAAAGGGGGATTATTGCAAATTCAACGGGGAAACCTATAAGGCCACATGGCCTTCCGGAAAAGATGCGATATTTACAAATCCCTATAAGGGAACAGTTAAGGTGGGGCCTGTTAGCCCGGATGGGAAAAGCCAGACGATATCTTACAAGTTTAAATACAGTGATGGCTCCGAGGATAAGCTTACTATCTGGAGAAAGGTCGGAATGAAAGTTGCCTACTCTCCGCCGCAGCGTTCTTTGACTGTAAACGGACTGGCGGTAGAAATATATCTAAAAAACGACAACGGGCAGAATAAGCGTATCTGGCAGGATAGTACGGTGTCGGTAAAAAGAAGCGGCATCACTTTCAATAATATGCGGATTTCCTGCAAGAGCCGGAACGCTACGCTTGATTCGCTCTGTCGCGTAAGTTCCTGCGCTAACGTTACTTTCAATAACGGTTATTTCTCCGGAGCGACCAACCACGGAACGGGATACAACATAATTCACAGCAACTGTGCGAATATTACTTACAATAACTGTATATCCACAAACTGCCGCGACGCGATGGCGGGCCGACACGGCAAAAATATAACCGTCAACGGTGGATTCTATAACAGGATAGACGACCATTACGGGAAAAATTATACGATCAGAAATGTCGAAATCAATGCGCTTTCGACATTCATCCCTGGTTACCGCACTCCAAAGGCCGATATGGAGAAATGGGGCTTCCAGCCGGAACCGGCATTTGCATTCGGCGGCGGGAATATATTCATCGAAAACTGCCGCATTTATAACTGTTTGATTCTCTTTGTCGCACGCGGCGATATCGGCGATCTTTACGGGACAATTACTCTCAAGGATATAGTAATTGAGTCAGGTGGCGACGTGACAGTTTTTGCTCACGGCATTTCCGATAAATTCGACTATGCGCACAAAATACGAGTTCCAGACCGCATCATAATAGAAAATGTATTCGTCAACAGTCCGTGGAAGCTTAAGATATCGGTGGACGGTTTCAACGGCATTCCCTACGGCCAGTTCTATCTCAGGAACTGCGACCAGACTGGCGGCGTGAAGCAGAACTAGGCGGAGTATTGACCACACATGGCGGTATCGGCGAAGATGCAAAAGAATTCAGGATATGACTCAAAAGTGTAAATAAACTTTTAGTGCCGGAAACGCCACTCGTGTATGGACGGTTGCCGGCTGACCGGAATTCCTTTTCCGTAAGTTTTTAGTTCTCCGTGTTTTTTGTGAATTTTGTGCTAGATTTATATTGAAAAATATGGAGTAAATATGTCCGAAAACAACAGTCCTTTTATCGATACATCCGTCTTCGACCTCTTTAAGATCGGCCCCGGCCCGTCAAGTTCACATACGATAGGGCCGATGAAGGCCGCAGGGCATTTTCTCGCGGTGTTGAAGCAAATTCCAGCCACTGAACTCGCAAAGGCCACTGATATAAAAATTGAGCTTTACGGCTCGTTGAGCCTCACCGGAAAAGGACATGGCACCGACAGGTCGATAGTCGGCGGTCTGCTGGGCTGGGAGCCGGAGAATTGCGACTGTGCCGCGCTCTCAAGACTCCTTTCTTCCCCCGATGAAAAGTACTATGTCCACATAGGCGCAAAGGCGTTCGCGCTCTCCTCTTCCAGTATCGATTTCGGAAATTCCAGGGACGGCTCCATCTGGCAGAATACAATGGTGCTCAAACTCATGACCGGAAACATGACCATGCTGGAAAAGGAATACTACTCCGTCGGCGGCGGCTTTATAAAGTGTAAGGACGACGACTCCGCTTCCGGTGTTTCCGCAAATGAGCCCTTTTTCAAGTACAATACAATGAACGGACTTAAGGATATCCTGAAAAAGAACAATATCCGGCTCAGCGACCTTATCCTCAAAAACGAGGCCGCTATTTCCGGCATGAGCGAAGACGATGTCCAGAAAAGACTCGACCGCATAATCACGGTAATGTGCGATGCCGTTTCACGCGGAATAAATACCGAAGGCATACTGCCAGGGCCGATAAAACTTGCCAGAAAAGCACCCGCGCTCTATCGCCGCGCCGGGAAAATGGGCGACAGCCCCGACCGCTTCCTCGCATTCCTGAATTCTTACGCGCTTGCCGTCTCCGAAGAAAACGCGGCAGGGCACAGGGTTGTTACTGCCCCGACTTCCGGTTCGGCGGGAGTCGTTCCTGCCGTCGTTTATCTTCTGCGTCACCATTTCTTTATGCTTAACCATGAAATTGCCGAAGGCCTCCTCGCCGCCGCCTCTGTCGGCTTTGTCGCAAGACACAACGCCAGCATTTCGGGGGCCGAAGTAGGCTGCCAGGGTGAAATTGGAGTTGCTTCCGCGATGGCGGCCGCTCTCGTGACATATGTAAACGGCTATTCTACACGAATTGTTGAAAATGCCGCCGAAATCGCACTCGAACACCATCTCGGGATGACCTGCGATCCGGTCGACGGCTATGTCCAGATACCCTGCATTGAGCGTAACGCGGTCGGCGCTATCGACGCTTACAACGCTTATCTGCTTGCTTCGATCGGCGACCCTCACAAGCAGAAAGTCACCCTCGACGATGTCATAAAGGCGATGCTCGAGACTGGGCGCGACATGTCCTCCAAGTACAAGGAAACAGCCCTCGGCGGACTCGCCGCCTGCTCTATCTGCTGCTGAATGCTAAAAAGTTAAGAAAAAACCTGATCATGGCCTGCCTTCGCGGTCAAAAAAACTCCTTCAACGACTTCCGAACTGCCGGATATCTCGATTGACGACATGGACTGCGTCATGAGCTTCGAGCCCGATCTCGAACTGCGGGAATGAATCACTGAGGGAAAACAATGTCAATGTTCTCAGAAAAAAGCCGGATTTCATGGTGATTCCCTGATGAAAAATACGGGAAACGATGTATATTCCAAGATAGACTATACTGGAAGGAAATTCATATATCATGGCTGGTAAAGGAAGCAAACGCAGGCCCGGCGACGAAAAGAAGTTCAGGGAAAACTGGGAACAGATTTTTGTCAATGGCAGCAATGGCAATAGCAAGGGTAATAACGGTAACGGTAATAACGGCAAGAAAAAAGCCTAATTCTAAGAACGCTTCGGGCTAGCCGTTCATGACTCCGTCGTCCCCGCCAAACGGAAGGTGCACTGTAAACGTCGAGCCCGCGTCAGGCTTGCTTTTTATCTTTAATTCCCCGTTGAAGCTTTTTATAATGTCTTCTGAGATGGAGAGTCCGAGTCCCGTCCCCTCATCTATTCCCTTTGTCGTGAAGAAGGGTTCACGACAGCGCTCGATAACTTGGTGAGTCATTCCTATTCCGTTATCGGATAATTCAAAAATGACTTTGGAGTTTTTAGCGTCCTTTCTTATGCTGACGTTTATCTCTTTCCTGAAGCCGCGGCCCTTTGTCTCACTCATTTTATCAACGGCATATCTCGCATTTGATATGAGGTTTACCGCCACCTGTTCGAGACGCTGGGCGTCAACATTGACGGACGGCAGATTTTCCTCATAGTTCTTGATAAGGTTTATATTGTGGAGCTTTATCTGCTCGTTGAAAAATGATAGTGCGCTTTCCACGGGGTCTTGAAGGTCCACTGGCTTCAATTCCTGTGCTTTCATCCTGGAGAACGAGCGCATATGGTTTACTATTTTTGATATTTTTTCAACGCTGGATATACCGATGTCAAAAGCGTTCTCCATCTGTTTTTCTTTTATTTCAGGATTGTCTTTCAGCATCGCCTTTAGCAGTTCCAGATAGCCTCTTATCACACAGAGCGGCTGATTTATCTCATGGGCTATTCCGGCGGCCATCTCTCCCATTGCCGTGAGTCTGCCCGCATGCGCGAGCTGCCTTTTCTTCTCAATGATTTCGCCCTTCTGGGATTCGCTTATATTATTGAACGTCCATATCATAGGGTAGGCCAGCAGGAAGAAGAATACAGCCAGCAGTACGGACTGTGTGATTATCGGATAAAGCCCTGAATATATGGTATTCATTTTCATGTCGGCACACGCGGCGAAGAGCATTCCGCCGGGAGAGTACATCGGGACATAGACGCTTCGGAAGGAGCCCCATCCGTCGGAATATTCGGAGTAGACTGTTTTCTTTTCCGAGAAGAGCCTTTTCAGCTCCTCCGGCGCAGTCTTGTACTCCTTCATGAAATAATTTATATCTTTAAGTTGATTGCCCTTTGACGGCGGATAGCTTGAGGCGGTTATGTAGAGCTTTCTGTCTTTTTTAATTATCGTATATACATAGGCCACTTCCATTTTTTCAGCCAAATCCGTGAGCCTCTGTGAGTTGGCTATATTTTCTTTTCCGCTTGTATTGCCGGAGGACGCTCTGTCCTGAAATTCAGGGTTCAGCGCCAGCGGTATGCAACTGGCCGCGCTGTTCGTTGTTTTGTCGTAGAGGCTGAGCAGGGTATGCTCCCTTTTTATAAAGAGAAACACTGACACTGCAAGCACTCCAATGATGTATATCGATGCGGCCACTATGAATTTAGTTGTTTTGGGATTTATCATATTAAAGAAGTCCTTCCAAGTTTAACCCAGTTCATAACTCGTTATCCCGAAGACGTTTTTGAGAGGAATGTCTGGCAGTTTTCTCAGGTACATCCTCGCTGTCCTGAATACTGCTTTCATGTTATTGTTCAATGCCAATTTTACGGCATTTTCATTTACAGCAGGGATATCCAGATAAAATCGTGTTCCCGTGGGCAGCGATGAACAAAGCGCCGACAATATTTTTTCAGCTATTTCGACCGACTCCGCGAATAGCGGGCCTATTTTGTAGCCCGTTCTGCATTTTCTCGCAAGACCGTAGGCGTTTATCTCTGATGCCGTTCCAGGGCTTGCAAATGCGAAACTTTCCGGCATGACCAGCCATTTTTTTAGAAACTTTTCACGGGGTGCTGGGAAGAAGCGGCTGTCGAAGTTGAGAATTTCCTTGAACGGCAGATCGCAAAGCGGTATAATTCCCGCCGGGAAAACGGACTTTCTGGAAAGTCCTTCGTAGCGCGCATTATTCCATGCAAGCGTAAAGCCATGTGTCTCATAGTTATGGACTTTTTTCTCGACGCCGTCTATTCCAATATTGCGCCCCGCCAGATAGGAACAGGCAACTTTCCCAAGTTCAAGTCCGAGTCTGTGCCCGCGGTATTCAGGCCTCACAATGAAAAAACCGATAAATCCGAAGTCCTTCCCGTATGAAACCGCGGAAATTGAGCCAGCCGGCTTCTTGCCGTCCCATGCCATGAAAAAGCCGTCCGGATCAGTATCGAAAAAGGCGTCCCTGTCATGGATTCCGGGGTTCCAGCCTTCGGATGCCGCCCATTCGATGACCGTATCCAAGTCGTGTCGGCGCATTTTTCTTATTTCAAAGTCCATGTTCCTCCAGGTCAGTAGGGTTCGGGGATAAAAGTCTGATCGCTTATCGGCGGCCTGACGTATCCCTTTGTCGCTTTTTTCCTTGATGGCAGTGTTACAGAGCTTGGTGTAAGATCTTCATATTTGACCATGCTCAGAAGATGGCTTATACAATTGAGCCTGGCTTTTTTCTTATCGTCCGCGTTCACGACAAACCACGGTGACTGCTTGTTGTCGGTATAGGAAAACATCTCGTCTTTCGCCTTGGAGTACTCCTCCCATCTTTCTCTGGACTTCAAGTCCATCGGGCTTAGTTTCCATCTCTTTACCGGGTCATCGTTACGCGCCTGGAAGCGTTTCTCCTGTTCTTCGTCACTTACCGAGAAATAGTATTTTATGAGCATTATTCCCGAGCGGGTAAGCATACTTTCAAATTCAGGACATGTCCTGAAGAATTCCTGACGCTGTTCCTCCGTGCAGAACCCCATTACTGTTTCGACTCCAGCTCGATTGTACCAGCTTCTGTCGAAAAGCACCATCTCCCCCGCTGCGGGAAGCTCGGTCGCATAGCGCTGGAAGTACCATTGGGTCTTTTCTTTTTCTGTGGGGGTGCCTAACGCAACAATGCGGCATATTCTGGGATTGAGTGACTGGGTGATTCTTTTTATTACACCGCCTTTTCCGGCGGCGTCGCGGCCTTCGAAAAGTACCACCATTTTAAGTCCCTTTGCCTTTATCCATTCCTGGAGTTTTACCAACTCCAACTGGAGCTTTGCAAGTTCTTTCTCGTAGTACTTTTTCCTTATTTCGCCGTTGGTGTGATAGTGTGTCGGGGAAAGTGAAGCTTTTTTAGCGCTTTTCGCCGGCTCCGGTTTTTCCTTTTCGAGCTTTTTCTTATTTTTCTTTCCCATTCGATGTTCCCTTTTTTTATGCCTTCATTTTGCCCTGTTTTAATATAACCCCTCTGTCCTGATTTAAAGGCTCATTATCGGAATTTTATCCTCATTAGCTCTTTCTGGAGTTCATTACCCAGCTTTTTGATGGTCTCTTTGACCTCCTTCTGCGAGTTGATTATGTTTTGCGCGTTCTGCCTCAGAAATTCGGGCAACATCTTGTTGATATCGGGATCGGGATCGCTGAGCGTGCCGTTTATGTCCATCGGCATTGTGATTGTACCTACATTTAATGTGGAGGTCAGGAATAGATTCTGGTTGAATCCGGCAGCTCCTTCAAGTTTTAGATTTTTTATAAAATCCCCTCTGAACTCGCACTGCTTGACATATATCTTTCTGTCGGAGACAATATTTATGGAGCCCCTGCTGAATCTTATGTTTTTAAGACTTTCCTTTGTTTTGGATATGGAATTTGCCACTTCGCTGGAATAGGAATTTTTCGGCAGGAAACTTTTCATGTCCGCAAAGACTTCCAGCGGAAGGAACATTATCTGGAACACATAGTATTCTTCTAGGTCGTTTCTTATCAAAATATCCGAAGTTTCCATTTTAAAAGATGCCTTCATCTTGTTCTGGAGGTTTGCCGGGCTGAAGCCCTTTCCTGAAGCCGCTGTCAACATGCTGTCGATTTTTCCCTTGCTTTCCGAAAGACCGTTTTTGAATGCCGCCTTGAATATCGGTGAAAGGTCGAGATTTTTCATGTCCGCGCTTAACTCGAAGGGGTAACCGTCCGACTGTCCGGGGTTCAGCATCATTTTGCAGTTGAGCGGAGTGCTGTTTATTTTTATAAGCAGAGGTTCGGCCCTTATCACATTTTCACGCGCCGTTATTTCGGAGTTCAGTGATGCCGTGACATTTTTCGTCCAGCTTATTTTTTTGAGCTCAATATTAGCCATGAGCCTCAGCCATTTCAGGTCGACCGCGGCAGGTTCTGTGGAATCAAGGTTTGCGGATATCATTTCGGGCTCTTTTCTCTTTGCCACCGGCGCGGCGATTCCTCTGAGAGTATCGGTGGCGACTTGCAGTACAGACTCCACAAAATCGGTTGACTTTTTCCATGGCGACTTCTTTTTCGCCTTTTTAACGTTTTCTGCCTGGGGCTTGTCGGATGACTGTGCCGTTGCCATGTGGTTTCTAACCAATTCCAGATCAATATTTTCCGATAGTAACTTTATGTCGGCACCGGTAATCCCGTTTTCGTTCCTGAGATTACAGTTCCCTGAAAAATTAAACAGCTCCTGCTTCGCGTTGTTGAATGCCGAGATTGAAAAATCTTTCAACTCTGTCTGCGTATTGTTTTTGGTCAAATCGAAGGCGATATCGGAGTTAAGCTCCTTGTCCTGCGCCAGCATTGGGAGTTTTGTGACGACTTTTCTTGCACGCAGAGCGCCCTTTGCTCCGAAGCTTTTCTCTTTTGAGTCAATGGACACTCGCGATTCACCGCTCACCACGAACCGTTTGAGCTGTGTCGCAACCGACATTTTTTCCGGCAGTACGTTCAATATGCCGTTATTGAGTTCGGCTATCAGAACTTCGATGTTCATCGCAAAATCATTGAAAACGAGTGGCCCTTTGAATTTCATTTCGGCGGCACGGTCTTTTCCCGAGCTTATTTCCAGCGAGTCGTCATTGAGGGTTATTCCTTCAAAATCCAGCGGCATCCGGGAGTCTGTCCGGTAGACAAGCGCCATTTTTCTGTAGTTTTCCTTGCCGACTGAGAACGCAAGTTCTTTTGCCGCGATGGCGCCCTTTACGGCAAGTTCAGTGCCGCTGTTGAGTACCTCAATACTGCTTGATGCCGTTCCTGAAAGAAATTTGAAAGCCCCCGATTCAGGCATGAAAATATTTATTCTATCAAGAGGATAACCGTTTATCGCAATCATCGCTTTAAACGGAAAATCCTTCAAGCCTGAAACACTCCTGCCCCAGTTGTAATTGATTGTTTCTACGGTATTTACCTTGGCCAGGCTCTTTGCGTTTTTCAGCAGCTGGAAATCTATTTTTTTCAGTGACAGCTCTTTGTCCTTCAGATTCGAGGCGGCTGAAGTATTCAATCTTGTAGACATTCCGTCCAGAAGCCGAATGAACTTTTGCTTTTTAATGCTTTCCGGCATAAGTTCCAATGCCTCAGGGGATGTTCCAGCCTCTATATTTAGTTCAATATTTCCAGTTGCTATCCGATAATTTCCATTAAGCTTTGCCGCTGCGATATTTTCCTTCCCTGTTCCGGAGGAGAGTCTTAAATTGAAATTTTTAAGTTCCAGGGTTTCGCTGTTTTTCATCTCCATTTCCGCCTCATTTTCAACGGAATAAAGTCCCGTGCCAAATCCCTTGAACCTGAGATTGTACGCGCGGATGACCGTTCTGACGGAAATCCTGTTCATGTCCTGAAGAAGTCCTCCAGTAATGTCAGCACTGAAAATTCCTTCCGTCACGGGCAGCGCATCTGGCGGGAGGAATGAATTTACCGTGGCGATATCAAGCGCTGATATGGTGGCTTTTATTTCGGGGGAGTCACCTTCGATCTTGAACTTCCCTCCGACCCATGACACGGTGGAAGGCTTCGAAAGATTTACGCTGATGAGCTTGCGCGCTCCCTCGAGTGCGATGAGCGACAACTTTGATATTCCAGCCGACTTTTTGTTGATATCCGCGCTTACGTCGAATCCCGTTTCAATATCTACATCGGGCACATTTTCTCTCCCGAATTTCAAAGACTTTACGCTGATATTTCCTGCGCTTTTGAGCCTTCCTTCCCCATAGAATAATTTTGCCCTGAGCGACGGCACCGGTGTCCCTATGTCGAATCCGTTTGAAAATGCGTAAATCACTTCCGGAGAAATTTTTGTAACTTCTATTCCAAGGTCAAGCTTAAGCGGCGAAAAGGCTATATTGCCGCTTAGTTCGGCGGACGATATGGTTTTTCCGCCTGCCGTCTCTTTTATGTAAAACTCTTCTATTGTACTGGAGTTGAGTGAGTTGTCAAATTTGCTCTTTAGGGATATTGCGACATTGCGGTCTTGCAGTTTTATATCTTTTATATTGCCTGAAAATTCATCTATTTCCAGAACGTAATCGATATAAGCAGGTTTCAGTTCTTCATTTATCGAGAAACGCATACGGTTCTTCAAAATACAGCGGGAAATATTTATGTCGGTGCCGGATTTTACGGAGACTTCGCCCGAGATGGAAAGCTCCGCGTCCTCCCCTGTCTTCAGAGAGGGGAGGGCAAGAACCGCGTTTTTCACAGTCAGATCCAAATTGTCGAGCCTTATCGCGACATTCAGCCTTTCGGCGGAGATATCCTTTATGTCAATCTTCAGCTTAAGTGCCGCCGCGGCAGACTCTTCCTGTTTGCCCGCCGTCTGCATTGTCGTGGGGGCATCTCTTCCTTTTGGGGGAGGGCAGAGTGCTGCCAGTGTTTCCTTATTGATTGAAAGCTCCGCATCTTCGATATGGAGCTTGTTAATCTTTATATTGCCCGCCATTATCTCGCGGAGTCCCCATGAAGCATTGAGCTTTGATACTTTCAGAAACGGCGTTGATTCAGGTCCTGCTTCCACTCCGGACGCCGATATGCTTGATTTCAAAAGAGAAATATTTATCTCTGTGGCGCTGATTCTGAATCCGGCATATTTTGACGCGATAGGCAGTACGGTTGTCCTTATAAAGAAGGAACTTGTTGCAAACAGATAGAGAACTGGTGCTCCCGCTGATGGGAGAAGTATAAGTGAGAGTCCGATGACAATGATTTTTTTTAACGATATTTTTTTCATGGTGTGCAGCCCTTTCACAACTACTCTACAACAACCTGCACCCGTTATCAAGCCTGAGGCAGTCAATGGAGATAACTGTTCCGTCTTTTTCGGTTATACTCACGGTCTGCAAAAAGAAGGGGTAGATTAGAGAAACTTGTGAAGGTTTTCCCAGTCTACCCCTGAATACCGATTTTTTCCCGCGGATTATTTTTTCTTGCGGAAGGCTTCGAGCTCGTAAGCCGGGAGCTTTTTGTCCGCGAATTTCATTTGGAACTGGGCGAAACGCTGACGTCCGTTAATCATGGGGACGCTGGGCCAGTCTTCGCCGACGAGCGGTCTGGCATAGGCGAGAAACTCGTCTGTAACGTCGGTCTTGCCTGCGCTAATCCATTCGGTCGGGAAAGTCCTTTCGGAATTGGCGACCGCTTCAAGCGGCACTTTGTCGTAGCGCACCTGATAAATGGGGCCCTTTTCACGGAGGATGGTGGACATGTAGCCGCCTTCTCCGTTTACCGCCAGGAGAACGGCCTTCTGTCCGGCTCTGTATGCTTCGTCAAGGTCAACGGTTGACGCATAGATTGCGGTGGCGCGCTGATCGGTCCCGAAGGTCTGTCCGCGAGCGCTGCCTCTGGCCTTTATGCCATTCTTGTTGAGGTAGTTCACGAGCGCCTGCTGGACGGTCGTTTCGCTTGCCCCGAACTGCGCGTGCCCGAAGCTGTCCTTCAGGAACCCGAGGTCACCAACATCGCAGCCTTCGCTTATTACGACGACCGCGCGTCCGCGTTCAGTGACTGTCGCGTTTATTTTTTCGGCTATTTCCG
>MHBG01000046.1:0-12526 GCA_001804785.1 Lentisphaerae bacterium GWF2_45_14 | reverse complement strand
GTCAGCCGGTGATGATCCGCGGTTTTCCTCTTCTGCATTCTGGACGATGTGGCTCCAGTACCGTGCCACCGAGCCGTAGCCAGGGGTATGGTCGATGAGCTTAAATTCGCTGTCGCCGACATCGTTGTCGATTGTCTTCGGTACTCCGATGCCTATTACGTCGAGTCCTCTTTCCTGAGCGGTCTTTGCGACTTTGTTGGCTGTGTCCATCGAATCGTTTCCGCCGTTGTAGAGGAAGTAGCCGATGTTATGAGCCTTCAGGATTTCCACGACGCGGTCGAAGTCTTCGAGCTGGTTCGATTTGATCTTGTAACGGCATGTGCCGATGGAACCCGCCGCCGGAGTATTGCGCAACAACGCTATTTCGTCGTCGGCCTGACATGAGAGATCGAGAAGTTCTTCCTTGAGTACCCCTTCAATGCCGTGCCAGCCGCCGTAGATGGTTCCAATCTTATCGGAGAAGGCCTTGGCCGTTTCAATAACCCCTCTCAGTGAACTGTTGATTACCGGGGAAGGGCCGCCAGACTGGGCTATAAGCAGATTTTTCTTCATAAGTGAGCTTCCTTATTTTTTAATGTTATCCGAGAACTTCGTCAATGGCTTCTTCAAAAACCACGATGGACTCTCTAAGCGCTTCTTCCGTTATGGAAAGCGGGGGCGCTATCTTGAGACATTCTCCAGCGAGGCCGACAGGCGCGAACATCAGAAGGCCCTTCTGAAAGCACTTCACGTTGATCTTTACCGCGAGTTCGCTGTTTGGTTCCTTCGTTCCTTCCTTTACTACCTGGATGCCTGCCACAAGTCCCTTGCCCTGGAGGCAGCCGAGAACTGCGGGATACTTTTTCTGAATTCTTGAGAGCTCGGGAATGAGGATTTTCCCCATTTTCTCTGCGTTTTCCACGAGCCTGTCGTTCTTTATTATCTTGAGATTCTCAATTGCCGCTACTACGCAAAGCGGCGAGGCCGAATGAGTTGATGTCATTGAGCCTGGTGCGTAAATGTCTATTATGTCTTTTCTTCCGATAACCGCCGAGAGGGGCAGTGATGATGAGATTCCTTTGCCGCATGCGATAAGGTCGGGCTTGATGCCGTAATGCTCGAAAGTGAACATTTTGCCGGAGCGCCCGAAACCTGCCTGAACTTCGTCCATGATGAGGACAATGTCATTTTCCTTGCAGAACTTTTCAAGCTTCTGAGCGTATTCGACCGGCATGAAGTCGGGGCCTATTCCCTGATAGGATTCGGACATTACGCCCGCTATTTCGTTCGGCTTGACTCCTTTTTCCTCAAGTGTCTTAAGGAAGAGGTCGAAAGATGTATCTTCATTTTTGTAACCGTCGGGGAAGGGAACCTGGATGAAGGTCTTGCCTTCGTCGACAATCCATGTTTTGAGTTTATCCATGCCGCCCGCGAGCTGAGAGCCCATCGTTCTGCCGTGGAAGGCATTCTTGAAGGATACGAAATACTTTCTGCTCTTGCCGTACTTGTTGAGCGCGTAAGTCTTGGCAAGCTTGATGCAGTTTTCGGTTGCTTCGCTGCCTGTGCTGAGGAGGAATACCTGATAATTTGCGGGATCCGGCGCGAGTTCCTGAAGCATCTTCGTAAGTATCGCGCGTTTTTCGTGTACGAAAACGTAGGTTGCCAGAAGTCCGCGTTCGATTTCTTCGATGAGGGCCTTCTTTATTTCCTTGCGGCCATGTCCGGCGTTTGTTATAAGGACGCCTGATGACCAGTCGAGCCAGCGGTTGCCCCACTTGTCGCAGACTGTGAAGTTTTCAGCGCTGTCCCATATTATTGGGGGCTGTCCCATCATCGAACGCGGTTCGCTATCTTTGAGGGCCTCGAAAACCTGAAGTGATTCGGGCACGGGCAGCTTTGTTTTGATAGTCCTGTACTTCGTGTTTACGTGCGGGACTTCTACGGGTATGAGTGAATATTCGGCCATTTTTAAACTCCTATGGATAACGTTGATTATTTGTTTTTAAGTCTGACGCGCGGCTCTGGTTTATATTCTATCAGCGCGATGTCGCCGCCGCTAAGAATCGAGAGACGCGCGGCTTCCTGCACCAGCTCGTTCACTGCCGAGTTTTTCGGCGTGGCGATAAGCCCTTTTTCGTTCGCCTCGTCAATATAGCGTCTACGTATTTCGACGGCCTTATCGGGATTTGAAGCGACTTCGCCCTCTACCCTGCTTGCTGTCGCTATTGTGGCTGCTATCGAGTCGAATCCATAGCCAACAGGCTTAAGTCCGTCGCCTTCCCACGGTACGAGCCTATAGAAGTCAGGGTTGACGTACTGGAATTTTTTCGGCGCGTTCTTTACAAAGCTGTATTCGACGCCGCGGTACTGGTCGTCGTGGGCAAGTACTCCGCCCTGGTTGTCACCTTCAAAATACATGTTGAGGCACTGGTCGTTTGAACCGCCGGCGTCATCGGGATAACCGAGTCCGTCGGTTACGGAGAGGAGCGCGCCATTCTCGAAGCGCACGCGTCCGTTTGACCACAGAAAGCCCTCTTTGCCGTTCGGAAATTTGCCTTTTACGCCTGATACGGTGACTTCAACCGGCTTGAGCCCGGTGATGAAGCATGTAAGGTCTACATAGTGGCAGCCGACATATACGAAGGGGTCGGTGTTCTCGCACGTAAACCAGTTCTGGAAATTCGAGTGTCGGTAGTAGTAGGGCTCAATCATTTTCGCTTCGCCCATGATGAATTCGCCGAGATCGCCCTGCTGATAGTGCTTTCTCGCTAGCAGCGCCCGACGGTCGAAGCGCTTGTGATATTCGATGCCGATGAAACAGCCGCGCTCATAGGCTTTCTTTTCTATTTCGATGCTCTGGTCATACTTGAGAACGAGCGGCTTCACGCAGAGAATATGCTGATTGTAGTCGAGCGCGTCGCAGACGACGCGGTAGTGCAGCTGGTCGGGCAGCGCAATGATAACCGCCTGATGGGGCTTCTTCTTTTCGAGTACTTTCTTGTAGAGCGCCGGGTCGGACGAATCTCCGTCCGCCAGTGCGGGGTAGGGGGTGAATTTCTGACCAGGGAAGGCCTCGTTAAGCTCCTTGTCCTCAAGCAGGGACTGGAGCGATTTGACGCGCATGTCGCATATGGTTATTGAGCTTACGCACCCCATCCGTTGCAACTGGTAGGCTGCCGGGAGGATGAGGTCGTGGACGATCATTCCCGCGCCGATGATGGTAAGGTCGAGCGGTTCCTGCTTCTGAATCATATTAAAACTCTCCTGTTTGTAAATATTGTTTTTAAAGATCAAGATTGATTGTTTTATCGAGGATCATCGCCGCCCCGCCGATTGATACGCCGTCGCGTCCGAAATGAGAGAGAACTATCTTCGTTTTTCCCGTATAGGGATTTGCGTGGTGCGTGTTGAACACCTCTTCAAAATAGGAACGGTACTTTTCACCGAGTTCTTTTTTACGTCCGCCGAGGATAAGGGCTTCGGGATTAAAGAAGTTGCACATAACGCTTGCCGCCGCGGCTAGCAGCTCCGCATTTTCGTTGATAATATCTTCAACATCACGGTCGCCGCTCTGGTAAAGCTCAAGGATATCGGGGAACTTTATCGCGCGTCCCTTGGCTTTTTCGACTCTTGAGGCCAGATACGTCTCGCGCATTCTGTGTTCAAGCATAGCCTCGCCGCTGTTGTTAAGGAAGTCCTCGCGGGAGAATAAAATTGATTTGCCTATTTCTCCGGCTCCTCCGAAACTGCCGCGAAATATCTGCCCGCGGTATATAATCCCTGCGCCGACGCCGCGGCCCGTGGTCAAGTATATGAAATCGCTGAATTCTTTTCCTGAACCCATCGTCTTCTCTGCGAAGGCCGCCGTGTTCGGGCGCTTTTCCATATATACCGGCAAGCCTGTGTGACGGCTTATAAGCTCGGCCAGCCCGCGGTTGGCTATATCGAAATTCGAGCTGTGAATAACCTCGTTGGCATTGTGGTCTACCACGCCCGATACGGCCATTCCTATACCTTTTATGACTTTCATCTCGCGTCCCTTGAGAAGCTTTGCGATGAGTAGCTTGAGGCTTTCCAATATGCTGTCAAAACTGTTTTCGTAAGGCACTTCCGCGCCCTCCACCCGACTGCCTGAAAAATCGCAGAGGACTCCCCTCAGAAAATACTCGTCCGCAACGTCTATCCCGAGCGCGAATACGGCGTCATTTTTAAGGGTCAGCATTATCGGCCTTTTCCCGCCGCTGGATTTACCCTTGCCGGTTTCGACTATCAGATTTTCTCCTTCAAGTTCGGACACGATTGAGGATACTGTCGGCCGCGTGAGTGCGCTCTGTTTTGCAAGGTCCGCTCTCGAAATTTCACCCAGTGCCTTTATCAGCCGCAGAATTCTTGACTTGTTGCTATTCTTGTTTGTAATCGCTTCCATCTGAGACTATCCTGCACTTCCGTATTTTATTCGGTAATTTTATCCGGGTACTTTGTTAGTAAATCTTACAAAGTAATTATATCCCTTTCCGCGAATAAGTCAAACACTTTTCTCCATACTCTCCATATTTTTACAAAAATCCGCCGAAGATGTCTGTCTTCCCGCAGGCTGAAACTGCCGCTCATTGTGGCGTGGAGATATCTCCCTGTCGTATTGCATTTTCCTCCTTTTGTGTTATGTTTAGCGCTTTATCAGGTGAAAAATCACTGAAGGGTACAGGTCTGAAGCAATGGACAAGCAGATTCTTCGCAAAATCAATAAGGGTGAGGTTTGTGCCATCATTCCGGCAAGATCAGGTTCCAAGGGCATACCACACAAGAACATAAAGCTGATGTGCGGCTATCCGCTTATTTCTTACACTATTGCGGCTGCAAAACTTTCAGAGACAATCGACCGCACTATTGTTTCGACCGATTCGCGGGAATACGCGGAGATTGCGAAGCTCTACGGCGCCCAAGTTCCCTTTTTGCGTCCGGCGGACATTTCCAACGATTCATCGACCGATTTGGAACTGATGGCGCACGCCATTCAATGGCTTTATGATCAGGAAAACAGCGTTCCGGAATATTTTGTACACTTAAGAGTAACCTGCCCGATTCGAGAAACTTCGGTAATCGATCAGGCCGTCGCCCTAATGAAACAGCATCCGGAGGCGACAAGTCTGCTGTCGGCCTGCATCCCAGAAGGGATACTGACCCCGTTCAAATGGCTGGTCAAGCAGGATGACATTTATTTCAAAAGCATATTTTTCGAAAATAATGACGATGCGAACCGTCCCCGGCAATCGTATCCGTCCGCATATATGAGAAGCGTTTACGTTGATATTATATCCGTTGAATCTCTGGTAAAGAACGGTGTATTATTCGGCAATAAGATTCTGGCGTTCGAAACACCCGAGACCGTTGATATAGATCATATGGATGATTACGAAAAGGCCCAGAAGCTGATCTCGAAAGAGAATTTTAAAATTTATCAATATCTGCTCACTCATTATCCTATATGCAAAGAGGAGACCGGACATGTTGTTTGATAAATTCATGATCGAGAAAAAAGTTTGCGTTATCACAGGCGGAACAGGCCTCCTGGGCAAACGGCACGTCGAGGCGGTTTTGGAAGGCAGAGGCATCCCTGTCATTATCAGCAAAACCCAGTCGAAGCTGGAAGAAACCAAACGCATTTTTACTGATAAATATCATTTGCCAATCGAAATCTTTTCAGCCGATATTACACGGCGCAAGGAACTTGAAGACATAAAAAACATACTCGTCGAGAAATATGGTCATATTGATATTTTAATCAACAATGCGGCAAACAATCCCAAAGTCGAAGCCAGTTCAGCTAATATGCAGCCATTGCATTTTACAGATTTCCCGCTGGAATTGTGGGAGAAGGATATCGCCGTCGGTTTGACGGGCGCATTCCTTTGCTGCCAGGTTTTTGGGGCGGTGATGGAGAAGCAGAGATGCGGCGTTATTCTGAATATTTCTTCCGATTATGGTATTCTGGCCCCGGACCAGCGGCTCTACAGGGTCGAGGGAATTCCAGATGAGATGCAGAAAATCAAACCGGTGACTTATTCGGTCGTAAAACACGCAATAGGCGGCCTGACCAAATACCTCGCAACCTATTGGGGAGACAAGGGCATCAGAGTAAATACCCTCTGCCCGTCGGGTATCTATGACCACCAGGACAAAACTTTTGTGGAGAAATTTGTCAAAAACGTCCCCATGGGAAGAATGTCCTTGCCTGAAGAATATTTAGGCACTATTTTATATATGGTCTCAGATGCGAGTTCGTTTTTGAACGGCGCCACTATTGTTATTGATGGCGGAAAATCCATCTGGTAAAAAAAATAAAAGAGGAAGACTCATCATATGCTGGACATCAGGTTTTACATGGCTTTTGATAAATTCCTGAATACGATTGACTCAGGAAAAGAGTATTCAATCGAGGAAATCGCAGAAGGATTGGAGAATATAAGAAGCAAGGACCCCAGCGTTTATAACATCGAAACGACAAATCGTTGCAATATGCGCTGCAATATGTGCCCCAGAACAACCATGATGACACGCCCCAATGAGGACCTTGATAAAGAAACATTCTTGAATGTTATTAAGCAGATTCGGCCCCATACACAGGAAGAATGGGCGGCCTGGAAAAAATTCTGCCTCGAAAAATACGGTATCTCCGAAAACGACATGAGTGAAAATCACTTTTTCCTCTATATCATCCCCAAGGTCATTCAACTCCACGGTTATGGCGACCCGCTTCTGGACAGAAATATGGCGGAGTATGTTAAAATGCTACACGATAAGGGGTTCTACTCGTACTTTAGCTGTAATCCGGCAAATATCAGCCTCGATAGAACCTATGACATGTTGAACGCCGGACTGGACTATATTAAATATTCCATCGAAAGCGTGGATGATGTAGAACACAAGAAGATAAGAGGAAACGCTTCAAACTTCAGACAAAGCTACGAGAAAATCAAGCAGGTCTTGAAATATAAGCAGGAAAACAATCTCCATACCACAATAATCATCACCATGCTGGATTTGAATAGAAAATGCCAGAAAGAGGATTTTGACAATCTGCTCGCGGCATTCAAAGATTTGGATGTCTATATCTACTTGAAAAGCGAAGACTGCCAATGGTATCGTAAGGATTTTCACGGAACAAAATCAATCCACTGGTCCGAAATATGCAAACACCCATGGATGACCATGACCATCAAATCGAACGGGGAAGCGGTCATGTGTATGGAAGATTTCAACAATGAAATCATTCTTGGAGATGCCAATATCACTACCCTCAGAGATATTTGGAATGGAGAAAAATATAAAGAATTTCGCCTGCAGCACCTTCGTGCCTGTGAAAAAATAAAATGCGTTGATGAGTGCGATATGAAACTGATGGGGGACTGTTATAAAATAAAGTGGACTCCGAACTCTTCTTTTATGCACTCCCCGAATTGACAATTGACGGATTAACGGATTAACATCCCGGGCGCAATTTTCCTTATCCCCAATGTTAGGTATTTGTCTTGTCTTTAGACTCATGTACACCTACACCGCTAAATGTTGATGCTTATTTTTCGCGCTTGTATAAATCAACATTGCCTTGCCAGAAAGCTACAGGATGCCATTCTACATGCCCATCAACAAAATTCATATTAAGACCCGTTGCGTGTCTGCCTATCATAGAGATCCCCCATGCGGTCAAATTTTCAGGCGTGTATAGAGGGTAATAATTCCATAGATTTGCGTTCGGATCATCATTCGTGTCCCCTAAAAGAATGGTTGAAGAAGGCTTTGGGATACAATTTAACTTTACTAGAGGAGATGTTTCCAAATACCCCAGGTACGCGTAATTATATCCTATTCCAGTAATGGCGCCATTTACATTTTTTATCGCAAGTGAAGGACAAGTATAAACGTCTTTTTCAGCAATGATGCTTTTCAGATCGGTCCAGCTACCTGCGTTATAAGTCTTTGCTCCTCCGATATAAGGATATATCACGATTCTCCAATATGCATTTTCACGAGCTCCAGAAAGCCACCCGTCGTAATCCATAGAGTACATTATATGACCAGCATGAAGTTGCTTATGTTTATTTGAACAAGTTATTCTTTTTGCAGTTTCTCTTGCATTATTCAGTGCGGGCAGCAAAAGGGATGCTAAAATCAAAATAATCGAAATTACAACGAGCAGTTCAATGAGTGTGAATGCTATGTTGCCTGTGTTATAGTAAAATATCAACCTTTTAACTGGAGGCAACGAATATGGAAAAGAAGTTCGCTTATTCGATCGGCGTGGATCTGCACAAGGATTCGATGACCATTGTAGTTCTCGACGCAAACGGCGTTCTCGCCGAGAGGAAAAATATCTCGACAAGATGCAAAAACAAAGTTCGTGAATTCTTTTCATAATACGGCCCCCAATCTCAGGTTACGGTTGAAAGTGTCGGGTTTTATCCGTGGTTCCGGGAACTTGTCAGACCAGTTGTCGGTAAGATGTATCTCGCTGATCCTGCGCTATCTTTATATTCATTTTCCACCTGTTGGGTTAAAGTTATTGCTATGTTTTCAAAACCACCATAACATCCTTTTCCACCATGGATTCAGGATTTCTTTAGCTTCTATTTTAAATAATTTTGTATCGGGTTTCATAAAATCAAAAGTAAATATTTTTGTGTTTCTTGCGACGAGCTTGTCTTCAAACATATCGTAAACATCGGCATTGTAAGGCAGGCGTATAGTCCTTCGGCCTTTGTTTATCGAATGGATTGCAAGAAACGACTTATTTGCATAAATCACATCGTCTTTGTTATCGCTGTAAATATGTACACCCGCATTTATGGCGATATTTCTTAAGATTTCTCCGTCAATAGGATAAAATGTCGCATAAATCGATGTCCAATCCTGAAATTTTTTAATGGACATAGTCGACTTATTGTTGAATTCGTTTCTAGCAAGAATAACAGCAGCCTGATCGTCACAGTAAAAAAATGGACATACGCTGTCAACTTGGACTGTCCCCGCTTCCATTGGTTTATTCATAACGCCTATATTTCTTGCTCCTAAATCTTTTATGATAGGATGGTCTGAAATAACAGTTTTTTGTTTGAGCTGGATGTTTTGGAGGATCATACCAGTCTTTATGCCAGTAAGTTCCGTGATGTTTTCAGGAGACAATGTCTTTTCCGTTAAAAAACCCGGCGCGTACAACCATAGAACAGTACTGCCGTTCCTTTCAATTTTTTCTTTTATGACAGTCCGTAACTCATCATTAATATAAAATGTGTTCCAAAAAATATAGAGCTTGTATTGAGGTATATTTTTAATGTCTTCTATTGCGAAAATATCAAATGGCGCACCTATTTTCCCAAAGGCCTTCACCTGTTTAACAATTAGATCCCGTCCAATGCCAAGAGGTGAGGGACTGGTATAAAATGGTGTTTCTTCGCTAAACAAGACTGCTATTTCGCTTGCAGAGGAACAATCATAGTGAATACTGTCATCTGCTATTTTTGAAATACAGGAAAAAAAGTTTTCAATAGCAGGATCACCATACCATATTGCTTTGTTTTGGACGCCTTTATGCTTTCTGACGCCTGGGTGGAGTCCCTGATCCCACCACCATATCCCCATTCTACCTTTACAGAGAACGTAACAGAAAATTCTTTTCAGTTTAGCCAGTGACCCCTCAAGATTTTGTGGTGTATTCGATTTTCCACTTTCGGCTGTATCAACAATCAAATTATGAGTATTTAAATGAGTTGTCTGATCACATTCCATAAAAAAGAATTTATTGTGAAGAAGAAAAGAATCGATAAGCATTGGGGCGAGAGTAATTTCGCCGACCTCTCTTACTTTGCGGAATGCCGGGGATGCTACGAAATCTACATATGGGGAGTGGCATATTTTTTCAGACAAGTCAATATTCCGCAAATAGTTTTGTCCACCACCAACGAAAGTATTCAGAATCGCGCCCGCAAAAGCGCCGTAGAGCCAGGGACTGTCTTTTGTTTCCTGCTTCAGCAGTTTTCCCCAGTAAAGCAACGCCTCTATCCGACAGTCGGCATAAGCGCAAAAGTAGTCCTTAACATATCTGGTTGTTCCCTTATCCGGTATCTTAAAAAAATAAAAATCTGTTTCCTTGGCAATATCTTCCATTGGCGGTTCAATGTCAGCAAACGTAACGCTGTTATTATCCCAACTTTTTCTCAATGCATCGATATTGTTTCCATATTTTTTCTTTACCCATTCTCTGAAATAATTTTTCATGGCAGGAGAATAGTCAATCGTTACTAATGTTTCCTTTTTTTCCCCGATATTCATGGCTTGGACTCCAAGTCCCCACCATGTCCACTGCCCCTCAATGCCAGTCATAAACATTAATCCAATAACTGAGTCATAATATTTTTCAGATTTGACATATTTTATCAGGTCGATAAGTTTCCCCCCAATCTCTTCCTTCCATAACGGAGATGCAAACGAATTTGGAGCGCGAGCATCTTTGGGCGGCAATTCAACAATACGTCCGTCTCTTCCAGCCATCAATTCCGCCGGATAATCTTGGTACCATGATCTTGGCACCCATCCATGAACTCGCAGTAAAAATTTTGCAGAAGGATCTATCTTGAGAATAGCCCTGATACGTTGGTCAAGATTTGAATATGAAGACACGCCCATAAGCGATGGTTCATTGCCCCAATCCATGGATACACTTATTATAAAAATATGTATTCCTGATTGTATCATTTTTTCTGCATGTTCTGCAACAATTTCTTTTGGCGACCAAGTCAAATTAGCATAAAGGTTGGCATACATAGGTACTCCATTATGAAAAAGCGTCGGTGCCCCGTTATATTTTACTATGTAGTAGCCTTTTTCCTTCTGAACATTGTGCGCTGTCCCAGAAAAGCAAACACATGGGCTACAGGCGGATAACAAAAATATGATAAGCATGCGTATTATAGGCCACATTGTTTGTTTTTCCTTTTGCCGTTTCATATAAATCTCCTATGTGATTAGACGAAACTTTTTAATTTTATTGTATCGTACGTGTGAATATACATACTATACCATAATTTAAAAATCAAGAACTCTGGAATTGAAATGCAAAATTTTTTAATAAAACCATACATCATATCGGAATATTGGGGAAATTATTCTATAATAACACCATATCACTTGCTCATTCAGGTCTGACCATATTTTAAAATTGTAACTCATTTATTATAAATATCCTCTTATTGGTTTTCTGTCAAAAATAGCCCTTAGAACTATTTTTTACCCATTAAAAAATTCGTATAAGAGTTTTTTTTTGTCATCGGGTATAATTTTCTTAAAACTAATAAATATACCATAAAAAATAGCTTTAAGCCTTTAAGAATGCAAATTTAAAAAATTAAAACTTGGATATGAACAAGTTATAAACCTAAAATATGGTCTGACCAGAATGAATGGAGTTCTGTGGAGTCAAGTCAAAACGGCATCACAGAGGCGGGGCTTTTTTCTATGCTCAGTACTTTGCCGAAGAATATGTGGTGGTGGTCGCCAGCCGGATATATTTTTTCATTCAGCCCTTCCGGGATGATATTTTCAGGTTTGAATATGTCTGTATATATTTTTTCGCATTCTATAACAAGCTCAGCCTCCTCGAACGAGGGGGACGATATGTGGGGTGAGCTGGTTGGCGTGAGTCCTGATGAATTTATTTTGTCCATGTCCATTCCTGAACGCGTTCCCAGTACGGTAAGGGTGTTTTCATATTTTTCTGGGAATGCCGACAGGGTAAAGTTGTCATATTTTTCCATGAATTTGAGTGTATGGCGCTGAGGTCTTACTACGGTCATTATGAACGGCATGTGCCACATCGTTCCCATCGAACCCCAAGCGATGGTCATCATATTGAAATCTTTTTTCTCGAAATCGCCGCAGGCGAGCAGAAGCCACTGGCTGTTCAGCAGTTCAAATGGTTTTGTCGTTAATTCACTGGGGCTGATACTTTCTCTCGCGCTCATATATTCCCCCATTGTTATTGTTCGGACGATATGTCCTTTATTTTTTCCAATATGGAGCTTGAGGAGAAGGGCTTGTACATTACTGATTCCTGGGTTATTCCGAGGTTGAACAGATTGCACGGTACGCTGTAGAATGAATCCCCGGTTGTTATGATGAACTTCAAGCCAGGACGGATTTTTGCGAGTTTCGGGATGAGCTCGTTGCCGGAAGTGTCCGGAAGCGAAATATCGGTAATGGCGATATCGAAATTCTCCTCCTTGATGATATTCAGTGCTTCGGAACCGCTGTGTGTCTTGACTGTTTGAATTCCTTCTTCCATCAGGAAGGCGGAGAGCAGTTTCGCCAATATTTTTTCATCTTCAATGAGTAAAACTTTTATATTCATACCTGTAAAAGTTGCACCGGAAACCGGCTATTTCAAGGGCTGTTTTTTGGAAAAACATTTTTTTTGCACCACTCCGTAATGCGTCAGTGGGATTTTTAGAGCTAAAATAAAAATTCATTTTTTTGACCAAAAGCCTTGTAATGTCAT
>MHBG01000045.1 GCA_001804785.1 Lentisphaerae bacterium GWF2_45_14 | reverse complement strand
GACCGGGTTTTTCCTTGAGGGTCTTTTTCAGAAGATCATTTATTATCTGGAGTTCTTTATTGTCTGTGGGGACATCGAGAATCTTTGCGTCATTCTCGGCGGCATAGCCTCTGTGTATGAGGAGTGTCGCATCGCCACCGTCGTCCACAATCTGATTCGGACCGCTGCCGTCGGGCCATGTGAGGGCCTTCCATGTGCAATCCCAGTATTCGTTAAGGGTTTCGCCCTTCCATGCGTAGACGGGGACTCCGGCTTTGGCTATTGCGGCGGCCGCGTGGTTCTGTGTCGAGAATATGTTGCATGATGCCCAGCGCACGTCGGCGCCAAGTTCCACGAGGGTTTCAATCAGGACGGCTGTCTGAATCGTCATGTGCAGACTGCCCATTATTTTGACGCCTTTCAGCGGTTTCGACGGGCCGTATTTTTCACGAGTTGCCATGAGGCCGGGCATTTCTTTTTCAGCGATGTCTATTTCCCTGCGTCCGAAATCGGCAAGGTTCATGTCTGCGACTTGGTAATCCATATATAACTCCGTTTCTAAATTAACTTACTATTCTTTTTTTGATTATTTCCCAGCGGCTGTCCGGAATTTTCGCTCCGATTACCTGAACGACTTCTGCGCCAAGTATGGAGCCTGATCTGCCGCATTCCTCAAGGCTCTTTCCGTTGAGAAAACTGTAGAGGAATCCTGCCTGCCAGAGGTCACCCGCGCCTGTCGTATCGACGGCTTTCACGAGTTCCGCAGGGACTTTTACAGTCTTGGCGTCATGCCTTATGCAGCAACCGTCACGTCCGAGCTTTACGACTGCGGTGCGGCAGTGGTTTGATAGCTTTTCGGCGGCGTGTTCGGGCGCGAGGTCTCCGCAGAACTCGCGTGCTTCGTCTTCGTTCGAAAATACTATATCTACATAATCCGAAAGCATCTGTGGAAGAACGGCCCTTCCTGCCTTGACGACTTCGAATGACGCGAGGTCGAGGCTTACCGTACAGCCCGCTTTTTTAGAGCGTTCCAAGAGCCGCATGAGAAGTTTTTCCGCAAAAAGCATATAACCTTCTATGTGAACGTGTGTTATGCCGCTGAAGTCAATCGCGTCGACGTCTTCCTCAGTGAGCGTTGCCGCCGCACCGAGGTCTGTTCTCATAGTCCTTTCGGAATCGGGTGTTATGAGGCTAAGACATCGACCTGTATGAACGCTTCCAGCATTGCGGAAATTCTTAACGTCTCCGCCCGCTTCCGAGAGGCATTTTTTATAAAAAGCGCCATCCTCGTCTTCTCCGACTTTGCCGAAGAAGGACACATCCATGCCAAGCTTTGCCAGCCCGAAAATGGTATTGCCAGCGGAACCGCCCGGCACTCTTATTGATTCGGCGTTGCTTGAGGCTACGAGCGAATCAAGTTCGTCGGGGCCTACCAACTGCATGCCGCCTTTACTGCCCGGTATGCTGCTGACGAAATCTTCCGATACGTTCATCAGTATATCGAGTATAGGTGAACCGGCTCCGAGTATTTTGGGTTTTATTTCCGCCATTATTTCTTCTTGAGATACTTGGCCGCGGCCTTTTTGAGTTCCTTGACCTTGTCAGTTTTTTCCCAAGGGAAGCCATCGCGCCCGAAATGCCCGTAAGCAGCCGTAGACTGATATGACCAGCCGTTTTTCTTCGGATTTTTAAGGTCGAGGGCTTTGATAATTCCTGCCGGTCTCATGTCGAAAACTTCCCTGATAATTTTTTCGAGATCCGCATCGCTGGCTATCGCGCCTGTCGCATATGTGTCCACGTTGATGCTGAGCGGTTCTGCGACGCCGATAGCATACGCTACCTGCACTTCGCATTTGTCGGCAAGGCCTGCGGCAACAATGTTTTTCGCCACATATCTTGACATGTACGCTGCCGAACGGTCAACTTTGCTCGGGTCTTTGCCTGAGAACGCGCCACCGCCGTGCGAGCCAACGCCGCCGTAGGTGTCGACTATTATTTTGCGTCCGGTCAAGCCTGTATCGCCGTGGGGTCCGCCGACAATAAACTGACCGGTCGGATTGATATGATATGTAATTGCGCCCTTCATAAGTTCGGCGGGAATCACTTTCTTAGTGACTTCCTTTACTACCTTTTCAAGGTCCTTCAGCTTCATCTCGGGAGTATGCTGATGCGATACGACAATGGTTTCGACCTTGACTGGTTTGCCGTTCTTGTAACGTATCGAGACCTGGCTTTTTGAGTCCGGCCTGAGGAAGCTGTATTTCTTCGGCTGGGTTTTTCTGAGGTGAGCGAGTTCCTGAACTATCTTGTGTGAGTAGAGTATCGGCGCCGGCATAAGTTCGGGAGTTTCGTTTGAGGCAAATCCGAACATCATGCCCTGGTCGCCAGCGCCCTGTTCCTGGTGAAGTCCCTGGCCTGCAGTAACTCCCTGAGAAATATCGGGGGACTGGCTGTGTATGCAGATGAAAACCTTGCATGAGTCCGCAGCAAATCCGATTGTGGAATCGACATAACCGATATCTCTTACAACGCCGCGAGCTATTTTTTCCGCGTCAATCATTGCCTTCGTCGTAATTTCTGCGGAAAGCACTACAAGGTCAGTCGTTGTAAGCGTTTCGCAGGCTACGCGACTGTTGGGGTCTTGCGCCAGGCACGCGTCAAGTATCGCATCTGATATCTGGTCGCAGACTTTGTCGGGATGTCCTTCCGAAACGGATTCGGACGTAAAAACGTGTTCCGCATGGATTTTGCTCATTTTTTCCTCACTTTTTGTTTTGATATTTTATGACTTTTTGAAAATCAGCAAAGCAATAAGTTAGAAAATAATATAATTATTGCAAGTGAGAAAGGCAATTTGACGCATAAAATTTCAAAATAAATTTATAAAAAAGCTACTGAATTTTAGTTTTAGCAGCTTTTTTTTAATCTCAGGAAATTTTCTTGCTGTTTTCAGCTGGGAAAACTGCAGCCTATCCGGATTAATCTATTAGTGAGGCTTTTGCGTTGTTTGCGCCGCCTTTTCTGGTGTTCCATGCTTTTATTGCAAGCTCCTCAGAATCAAAGTGTTTTGATGATTTTGGCCTGAAAACGCATTCTGGATTGGAGCATTCGGCTATGATTCCGCTCTTTTCTTCTTTGAGTTCGGCGGCTTCACCGCAGAACGGACATAATTCAAGGAGCGGATTTCTGCCCGGGATAAATTTCTGATTGAGCCGGCTTGTCATTAAAACAACCTTGTTCTTTCTGTCTGGGTTACTACAGAAAGATACTGCAAGTCGTTTGAAGGTCAAGCCTTTAATGTGAAAATTGATGTGTAGGTAGGGAATATTATCCTGTATGCGGGCAAAACCCGCATCAGGATTGAAGCCTCATGTTATTTCATCAGTTCTTTGATGAATACAGTTCTGTCCTCGCGCCGTGATATTTCGGCGGCCTGTCCTATCGCCGTGGAAAGCATCCCGTGTTCGGCGGTTGACGTGTTGGCGCTGTTGCCTTTTATAACATTCATAAACGACTCTATAAGTCCAGGGTCGGCTCCGCCGTGTCCCCCGATGGTTTCGCCAACATCGTAAGTAATAACGTCTTTGCTCCAGCGTGGTCTTATTGTTATTTTCCTCTGGTCAAGGCTGACTTCAGCCGTGCCGCGGTCGCCGACTATCGTATACAAGCGGTCGGAGAACGAACACACAAAGCATTCGAGATGACTGGCGCGTACCCCGTTTTCATATTCGACGATGGCGATTCCATTGTCATGCACATCCTTGTCGGACGTGTACATGCAGAGGTCTTTAGCGTAGTTGTCGACTTTCATGGCTTTTTCGCCCCATTCGTCCATTTCCTTCACCTCACTGTAGCAGTCAGGACATATTTCCCTGTATGAGCACTTTGTGCATGTAGGACCGACTGGTTTATTCTTTTGTACCTTGAATGGTATCTGATCCGGTTTGAATACATTTATTCCGGCAGTCGAGCTTACTTTCAAGGGTTTAGGAAAATCGAACAGCCAGTTAAAAACATCGAAGTCATGACTGCCTTTGTGAATCCAGAGTCCGCCGCAGAGATCATATTTGCGGTTCCAGCGCGACATGTAGGTCCTCCCGCCGTCGTAGAACTCCCTGTTCTCGATGAGAAATATTTTACCAAGTGTTCCCGCGTCGATGAGTTCCTTGAGTTTTTTGAGGGCAGGGGAGTGCCTGAGGTTGAACCCAATCATGACAGCTTTGCCGGATTTCTTGGCTGCGGCGAGTATCTCGCGGCAACCTTTTACTGTTGTCGCAAGCGGCTTATCTATAAGTACATTTATTCCTCTATTAAGTGCTTCGACTGCATTTGAGGCGTGGCAGTGGTCGGGGCTTGTTATCACGCAGGCGTCGAGTTTTTCCTTTGCGGCCATTTCCTTTATGGTGGTATAACAGTTCGGTTTTTCCGAAAGGTGTTTTGAGGCGGCTTCCATACGCACGGGGTTTGGGTCACAGAACGCGACTATTTTTGCGTCGATCCTCTCGTCAATGAGTTTCCCGAAGCACATAACGCCTCTGCTTCCAGCACCGATAATTCCGATCTTTATTTTTTTTTCTGACATTTTCCAGCTCCTTGTTTTTTATATTTTGATGTCTCGGGTTTCTAATTTCCTGAAGACTTCGTTTCTTATTGAGGGATCTGTTATTGGCGCACTATCGCGTACTATCAGGTTTGTTGGAAATATCGCATTTACGGATTCTCCTGCCGCAGATAAACCTCCGTGCTTGAGGCATATTCTTATTACTTCAGAAACCATCTGATCAAGGGGCTGTCCAACTGTTGTTAGGGGAGGGGACATATACTTTGACTCCGGAATATCGTCGAATCCGGTCACTTTTATATCCTCCGGCACCCTGAGTCCTTTTTTCCTTATGGCGGCAAGGGCTCCGATGGCGACTTCATCGTTGGAGCAGAATAGAGCGTCTGGGGCCCTTGAGTTAAGGAGCTCGTCCACAGTCTCGAAGCCGGCGGCGAACATATCGTCAGGTTCATTCTTGCGAAGAGGTACCAGCCTGATGAGGTCTTTGGATAGTTTCATCGAATCGAACGCGGCGATTGCGCCGCGAAGGCGGTCGGTCGGGTTTTCCATGGAGCCGCCTGCGATAAAGAAGATATTTTTGCAGCCGGAGAGAAGTAATAATCGGACCGCCTGGAATACACCATTTTCGCGGAATATTCTGACGGAATCGAAGCCTTCAACTTTGCCATCCATGCTTACTATATGCACTTTGCTTTGTTCGAGGAGCTTCCGGCAGGATTCATCTATTTGCTCAGCAAGTCCGTGTATAATAAGATGCTGACAACTTCCAGAGACTGCCGTTTTAAGAAAATCGTATATCGGAGTTGACGGGTTTTTCATAAGCATCACGGTGTTTGCGAAAGTTTTCGAGGCCTTTTTATATAGTACCTGATTCCTGATGCTTCCAATCGAGTTGTAGCCAAATAACGGGGAGACGATTGTGAGACCCTCCCGCATTCCCGTTCTGAGGCTGCTGGCCTGACGGTTTGGGACATAGCTCATTTCTTCTGCGAGGCGGAGGATTTCGAGGCGCTTTGATTCAGATACCCCGCTTTTGCCGGAGAGGGCTCGGGAGGCGGTGCCGGAGGTTACACGGGCCCTTGCTGCTATGTCTTTAAGAAGTTTTGCCATAACGATATTTCATTTATTGCGCTGTCTTATACATTGTGCTTGTAATAAACACTCAATCGATTGAGTTGTCAAGGCTTTTTTTACTTTTTGAGAGAAAAATCCCAGCCTTGAAACGGAAAATATGATAATTCGGACACTGCCCAGAAATAGCGCTGCTTTAATGTTCTGGCTACATGCGCGACCTGTCCTGTTATGGTCTTTATTCCGGTTCTCTATACGGCACTTCTCCGTATATGACCGGAATGATGGGGTGGGATTATTTTACAAAGAGAGCGCCATCTTCTTCTTTGTCGAATATCTTGAATATCGATGAAAAGCCGCTTATCTCGAAGACTTCCTTAACGTTTTCCGCAAGGGTGCAGAGGCATACTTTGCCGCCTTTTTGCTGCATCCGCTTTGCGACGACGAGCAGTACTCTGAGCCCTGCGCTGCTTATATATTCAAGCTCTTTAAGGTTAATAAGAAGCTTGTCTTTGCCGGCATCGAGGATTCTATTGAACTCCTTGTCGGCCTCAACTGACGAGACGGCATCAAGTCTGCCGGCTATTGAGAGCGTCAGAATCCCGTTTTTCTCTTCCTGTTTGATAACCATAATTCGGTCTTCCTGATTTATTTTTTTTAGTTCCCCGTTCAGCTATTTAAAGAGAACAGTATTGAACTTACACTTTATTTTCAAAGATTCAACATCTTCAATATTCTACAGGCGTATCTTTATTTCAAGAACGTTTTTGTCACCTTCTCTCCTGTATTTCATGTCGTCTACCATGCTTCTTGTCAGGTGTATCCCCACGCCGCCTACGGGGCGCTCCGGCACGGATGTTCCGGTGTCTGGTGCTACGGCACTCAGCGGATTGAACTCATGCCCGTCATCCGTCAGCGTAAGTACGAGCGAGTCTTTGCCTGCATGTATGTCCACGCCTATTAAGTGAGGCTTTTTGTCGTCATATCCGTATTTTACTATATTTGTAAGCATCTCTTCCAGGGCTAGGTCAAGCGCATAAAGCGGCTTGGCAGGCAGATTCATGGGGTCGAGGAACGAGTGTATTTCAACGACAAGCTCGGTCAGCTCGGAGAGCTCGTTTTTTATATTTTTTGAGAATGCTCCGCTCATATACACCAATACCTTAATGTTGACCTATAACTTATAGAACAGGAAACACTTTTTTCAATAGTCTGGACTTTTTCAGCAGGCGAGCGACTGGCATATTGTTATTGCCGCCACTCCGACTATGTCATCGGCGGAACAGCCTCTGGAAAGGTCGTTTACCGGCTTTGCCAGTCCCTGCAGTATGGGGCCGTAGGCCGCTGCGCCCGCAAGCCTTTCAGTTATCTTGTAACATATGTTTCCGCAATTGAGGTCGGGGAATATTAGAATGTTCGCCGTGCCGCCGAGTTTGCTTCCCTTGCATTTTTTCGCGGCCACGGATGGAACAAGTGCTGCATCGCCCTGGAGTTCTTGATCGTCTACGATAATGTCGAGCTTTTCGTCCTCGACTTTCTTTGTCATCATTTTAGCTGCGGCTCTAATCTTGTCAAGAATAGCGTGGTCTGCGCTTCCGTATGTGGAGAATGAGAGGAAGCCGATTCTCGGTGTCGTAGCGAAGAGTGTCCTGTAGGTATAGGCGGTAGCCATCGCTATGTCGACCAGCTGTTCGGCATTCGGATCGGGATTTACTCCGCTGTCGGCATATAGGATAACATCGTCCCCGGCCGGTGACGGTTTCGCCAGGTCCATGATGAAGCAGCTGCTCCCGATCTTGATTCCGGGCATGGTTCCGATGACTGTAAAGGCGCCGCGGAGCATATCGGGTGTTGATGCGATACTTCCCGCAACCATTCCGTCTACAAGGCCTTTTTTTGTCATCATGCAGCCTGCGAATATGCGGTCGTGCATTATTTCGCGGGCCTTTTCGATGACCATGTTTTTCTTCTTTCTGAGCTCGCAGAATTCCTGGGCGTACGGTTCGAAGTAGTCGGAATTTGCGAAGTCGAGCGACTGGAATTTTCGGTTGTTTATTCCGGCTTCCTTACATGACGCGCTTATCTCGGCTTCGGTTCCTATTACTATTACCTTTTTCGCTATTCCCTGGTCGAGTATCTTGTTTGCCGCAGCAACTACGCGCGGGTCATGACCTTCCGGGAGTACTAGGCTTTTGTTTACGCTTCTTGCTTTTTCAATGAGTTTTTCGATGACTGGCATTTTCGAGCAGGCTCCTTATTTATTTTTCTCTCAATTTACAGACTTCAGCGATTCTACCGCCTGACGGGCTATCATTAGCTCCTCGTTGGTTGGCATTACCACGGCTTTCCAGGAGCTTTCCGGGAGTGAGATTATGCCGGGCTTGCCGGAGCATTCCTCGTTTTTCTTTTTATCAAGGAAGATATCAAGAGCGGAAAGTTTTTCAAGTATTTTCCCCCTGATGTAAACACTATATTCTCCAATACCGCCGGTGAAGACTATGGCATCCGCCCCTTTGAGTAACGCATAGTAGGCGCCGACATATTTGACGATGCGCCTGACGAACATCTTGAGTGCGCGCATTGCCTGGTTATCTCCATTTTCGGCAGCTTGAATTATGTCTCGCATGTCACTGCTGTTAATCCCGGCTACGCCGAGGAGTCCGCTTTTCTTGTTGAGGAGCTCGTCGATTTCCTTCGCGGAGTGTCCGAGTTCCGCAAGTCTTATTACTACGGCCGGGTCGATGTCGCCGCAGCGCGTGCCCATAACGAGGCCCTCAAGCGGGGTCATTCCCATTGTCGTGTCAATCACTTCGCCCTTGCTGATAGCGGCCATACTGCAACCGTTGCCGAGGTGGCAGGTGATGAGATTGATTGAGCTGTAGGGCTTGTCCAGGTATTTTGCGACGGCCTTCGCCACGAAGTTGTGCGATGTGCCGTGAAAGCCATATCTCCTGATGCCATATTTCGTATAGAGTTCATAGGGGACGGCGTAAAGATAGGACTCCGGCGGCATTGTCTGGTGAAACGCCGTATCGAAGACCGCTACATTCGGAACTCCCGTGAAGAACTCCTCGCATGCTTCTATCCCCGCAAGGTTTGGCGGATTGTGGAGGGGGGCGAGTGGTATGCATTCCCTGATGATGTCCTTCACGGCAGCGTCTACAAGCACCGGCTTTGTGGCTCTCTCCCCGCCGTGTACGACCCTGTGTCCTATCGCCTCAACCTCGTTTTTGTCCTTTATTACACCAACCTCGGAGTCGAGTAGCTTTTCGCAGACCTTGGCAATCGCCTCGGTGTAACTAGTTATCTTCGGCGAGTCCTCGACTACTTTGCCGTCACTTCTTTTATATATCATCTTGGGTGAATCTGTTCCAAGTCGTTCGATCAGTCCTTTTGCGAGCATTTCTTCGTTTTCTGTCTGGAAGAACGTGAATTTCAGTGATGAACTCCCAGCGTTGATGACAAGTACTTTCATGAATCCCTTACCTTTTCGATATACTATTAGTTGTTTCAGTTATAGTTGTAAGATACCGTTAAAACAGATGGAGTCAACAGGAAAAGTCTTCTGTTTTTTAATAAACGGATGAAATATCCCAATGTGCTTCCTCATGAAATTGAAATTGTTCCTTTCAATGCCATATTCTTTAGTTTTCAATTATGCATAACCGATGAAAGGCATTGCCACATAGCATGAATATAAAATACGGAACAACCTTCTTCTCTGCTCTTTGTCTATCCTTCCTTCTAACATTTTCTCTCTCAGGAAAGGATGGCAATGGAAACGGGAAAGCCACTAAAAAGCTTGAGACGACAAAAGAGTTGGAGACTATCACAAAACTGACCTCTACAATAATAAGCAAGCAGCATTACCGCCAGGAAAGCTTCAACGATAACGTTTCTGCGCGGTTGTTCAACGAGTACTTCAAGATGCTTGATCCCGGCAAAATTTATTTTACGAAAGAGGACATAAAATCCTTTGAATCCTACAGGAACGAACTTGACGACCTTGCGATGGAAGGAAGCTTGGACTTCGCATTCAAGGTCTATTCCCTTTTCATGAAGCGTCTTGATGAATATGAGAAATTTGCTGACCAGCTTCTTGCGAGAAAGATTGATTTCAAGACAAATGAAGAATTTTCCTTCGACCGGCAGAGTGCCGACTGGGCGGCAAATGATTCCGAACTCAAAGAGCTGTGGCAGGAAAAAATAGAGAACGATCTTCTGACCCTGAAGTTAATTGAGCGCGCAGGACTCGAACTTGAAAAGAGCGCGAAAAAAAATAAGGACGAAAGTCAAAAGGCCTCGCATATCGATCCATCCTGGAATAACAAAACGCCCGAGGAGCGCATCAAAAAAAGAATAGCCTCATATACAAATTATCTGAGGCAGTATGAGGCCCTGGATGTTCTTGAACTCTACCTTTCCAGCTTGGCGCGTGTCTATGATCCGCATTCCGCATACATGGCTCCGAAGACCGAAGAGGAATTCAACATCGAAATGAGGCTCTCTCTTGTCGGAATAGGCGCAGTCCTTACTTCAGAGGATGGTTACACAAGGATTGAAAACATTATTCCAGGCGGACCAGCCGAAGTTGATGGCAGTCTCAAATCTGGAGACCGTATAATCGGAGTGGCCCAGGGTGATGGCGAAATGGTTGACGTTATTGATATGCCGCTTTCAAAAGTCGTTCGTCTTATCCGTGGCTCGAAAGGTACTAGCGTGCGGCTCAAAATACTCGACGGCAGCAAGGGAATTTATGCCGATCCCCAAATTATAACTATCACCAGAGATACCGTAAACCTTAAGGATCGTGAGGCAAAGGGCCGTATCGAAAATTTTAAAAGTCTGTCCGGCAGAACTTTGAAAATAGGAATAATAACACTGCCTTCATTTTATATGGACTTCGAGGCGGCGTTCAGAGGCGATAAGGACTACAAGAGTTCTACCGGTGATATCAAAAAAATACTCGAAGATTTTAATCGCCAGAAAATAGACGGTCTTATTATTGACCTGCGTTCTAATGGCGGCGGAAGTCTTGCCGAGGCGGTTACCCTTACCGGACTTTTTATTAAAAACGGGCCTGTCGTACAGATAAAGGGCAGCTTTGGCGATATAGAGGTCAAGCACGATGAAGACCAGTCCATAAGCTATGACGGGCCGATGATTGTCCTGCTCAATAAACTCAGCGCATCAGCTACCGAAATATTCGCCGGAGCCGTGCGCGACTATAATAGAGCAATCCTTGTCGGTGACTCTCAGACACACGGCAAAGGTGTTGTTCAGGTAATATATGAACTTGAAAAATTTCTCTCGTTTATAGGCGCCAAGTTCCCCGCAGGTTCCGTCAAGTTCACCAATGCCAAGTTCTACAGGGTTAACGGCGAATCCACTCAGATTAAGGGCGTTGTCCCCGATATTTCGTTCCCTTCATTTACCGATGCGATGGATATCGGTGAAAAAAGCCTTGACTATGCCCTCCCGTGGGACTCTATAAGCGCAGTCCCGCATGACTCCTATGTCGATGATATCTCCAAAATCATTCCGGACCTTAGCGCAAAATCGGCACTGCGCCGCGCAAACAGCAAAGAGTTCAAGCTCCTGGAGAAAGATATAGAGTCATACAAAAGGCTCATGAAAAGAAAAACTGTCTCTCTCAATGAGGAAAAACGCTGGTCTGAATATCTGAAGGAAAAACAGATACACGAAGAACAGAAAAAGCTCATGAAATTCGATGACGAACGCGGCAGCGAATTCTCCGAGAAAAGCGGTCTGAAAAAAGAACAGGACCCCGGCGATATTTACCTTAAGGAAACGGAAAATATAATGGTCGATTATGTGGATTGCCTGAACAAAAAGGCGTCTTCCGGCACCTGCGCCAAGCGGGTCTCTCAGCCTGAAAGGCCCTTAAAGTAAGAATCCATGATTGCCTGGAAAAGCTCTGCCTTTTTTACTGGTTTTGGGAGGTAGGCGTCCATGCCAGCCTTAAAGCATTTTTCAATATCTTCTTTTCCCACGTGCGCAGTGAGTGCGATTATCGGGACATGGGTGCCTCTGCTTTTTTCAAGGTCTCTCAGAATCACCGAAGCAGTCAGTCCGTCCATCTGCGGCATCTGTACATCCATTAATATCAGGTCGAATTTCCCGCCTTCAAATTTTTCCACGGCTTCAAGCCCGTTTGATGCTATTGTCACTGTGTGTCCGTTTTTTGTGAGCAGTTTTTCTATGAGGAATTGATTGGTAGAATCGTCCTCTGTGACCAATATGGAAAGATGTTTGTCGAATTCCGGCCTTTCCGCGCCGCCGGGCAGAGCTCGTTCGGACTGAGTGTTTTCAGGCAGGCTTAGCTGCATTATGAAGTGGAATGTGCTGCCTTTTCCCAATACGCTTTCAACCCAGATTGTCCCGTCCATAAATTTAACAAGTGATTTTGCTATGGCCAATCCCAAGCCTGTGCCGCCGTGTGTCCGGGTCATTGATGTGTCGACCTGTGTGAAGTTTTCAAATATGGAATCAATCTTTTCCTCCGGAATGCCTACGCCGGTATCCGCTAATTTGAAATAGATCAGTATCTTGCCGGGGTGTTGTGTTATAATATTTGCCATTGAGTCGGGGGCGGGCCCAGCTTCAAAGGTCACGCAACCATTTTCAGTGAACTTGAAGGCATTGCTTAATACATTCATAAGTACCTGTTTAATTCTCAATTCATCACCGACTACAAGCTGTGGAATCTTATCGCTAATGCTGCATCGGTACGTTATCTTATTTTTTTCAAATCTTGCCTTGAAGGTTGAGCTTACGTCCTCTATCAGCTTTCTGAGATTGACGGAGTTTTCGGAAAGTTCAAATTTTCCGGCCTCTAATTTTGAGTAGTCAAGAATATCGCTTATAAGAGAGAGAAGATCCTCTCCCCTTTTTTTGATTATCTCCAGGAAGCTCCGCTGCTCCTTCGTTACTTTTGTTTCAAGTGTGATATCAGAAAACCCTATTATCGCATTGAGCGGCGTTCTTATTTCATGGCTCATATTTGCGAGGAACATGGATTTTGCCTTGTTCGCGGCCTCTGCCTGTACTTTTGCCTCGAAAAGGGCTTTTCCTGTGTTTTTTATCTCAGTGATGTCTATCATTGATATCAATACTCTTTCCGCAGATTCCTCATAACCGGGCATTACAAGAAAGCGCAGGTCTGCGAATATTTCTTTGCCGGAAGATGTTGTTATCTTGACTTCGTGCCTGAAATCCGTGGAGCCCGCGGCGAATGATCCCATCTGTTTCCTGAAGTAGTCAATATTTACATCCTGGAAAATAAATCCTATTCTATCGATAAGCTCTTCCTTGTTGGTCGCTCCGAGCATTTTTAAAGCCGATTTGTTTATGTTTATGAGCTTTATCCGTTCCTGACAGGCCTTAAGCTCGCTATCGTTGTCAAAGATGTTCTTTGCCGGAGCCGTCGAGTTATTGGTTTTTAGGTAGTCGATATGTTTTTTTACCTCGGACCAGTCTTCCTCCAGTATGGAAATAGGGGAATCTTCAAAGAGGGCCATGAATCGTGAACTGTTTTCCCTTAGTGTGTTCTCAAATTTTTTGCGGTCTGTAATGTCTATGTCTGTTCCGACTATCCTTAACGGCGTGCCGTTCTCGTCCTTCTCAAAGGTCTTTCCTCTTCGGAGTGACCAGCGCCATTGACCATTTTTTGCTTTGAAACGATATTCGCATTCCAGAAAATTCCCTTTTCCTTTCAGGTAGGTCATTACTTTTTCCATGAAGTTTGGAAGGTCCTCCGGATTTACCCTTTTTTCCCATTCGTTATAGCTGGAGTCGAATTCATAGGGCGTATAACCGAAAAGGATGTAGTATTTGGGGCTCAGGTAGAGCTCTCCATGAAGGATGTTCCAGTCCCAGAGACCCTGGTCTGTTCCTTCAAGGGCCATATTCAGCCGTTCTCTGCTTATTTCCAATGCCCTTCTCGCCTCGCCGAGGCTCTTTTCCGTGTTGGAATAGTCCCGCTGAGTTGTGTCCTTTTCCTGGGCATATCCGTCGAGACCGCCTTCCATTCTTCTCATGTAGAGGAGGAATATAAATATTATAAGTATTCCGCATCCGGCCGCGAAGAGTGAAAAGATGCTGACCTTGTGATAATATAAATCAAGTTCGGACGATACATTCTGAAGAATATATATACTGCCTATTTCCTGCGAGCTTGAATCATGTAGGGGGATATAAGAGATGAGGAAGGGGCTTCCTGACACATCGAGTAATCTTGCTTCGCGACCTTTCGGCGTTTTCGAATCATCGGTGTTGAATATTGATTTCGGAATGTTCCTTATGGTTGATTCTACGAAATGCTGACGGGCAGTGTGAGGATACGTATCTTTTTCCTTTTCTCCTAGATATTTTTTGTCCACGGCCAGGACAATGTCCACCCCGAAGGCTTTCTTCGCGTTAAAAAGGAGATATTCGCTTTTTGCGGAAACCTCTATATACCCTTCGAGCTTTGAGTTGAAAGTCCATGGCTCTGTCAGTGTAATGTGAAAGCATCCGTGCCTGAATTCCATACCATACACTGTTTTTCCCAGAGTGAGGGCTTTTTCCATGAGTTTTGCATCGTCTCCATTTTTCGGGTATTCGGCGAGTTTCGAGACGAGGGTGCCATCGGGCAGGAAAAATCGTATTTCTGAAAAAGTACCCCTAAGTACTGAACTGCTTAATATGGAGTCGATAACATTTTCGACTTCCTTATAGTTTCGGGATTGCCAGGTATTTTGGAGTCTTTTGTTTTCCTTCAGGAATGAGAGGGAATGTTGGAACCCGCGAGCCTCGGTCTTAATATTTTCCTTCAGCAGGATTTCTACGCCCGCTGCCCTGTTGAGAAAATCGTTTTCGAGATTTTTCCAGATATAGTGGAATATCACACCAATCAATACCCCTGCGAGGAGCAGAAATACCCCGATTACGGGAAGTATGAGTCTCAGCTTAATTTTTAGGCTCAACCTTTTCAAAGGTAATATCCCTGTTTTGTTCCGAACCCGATAGAGGAATCAGCCATTAACCTTATTATATATTTTAGATATACTTGAGGCAAGTCCCGCTTTGGAATAAAGGCAATAAAGATATGAAAGTGCATTTTCCCCATATTTTTAGAATGACCCCGGCATCCTTTTAAATCAACACTTATTTTCGGTCCGCCGCCCTGCTTGCGGCTGGAAACTTTGTAAAAGAGGTGTAGATTCAACTCGTCATGTTGAGAATACAAAAATGGAGGCCGACCCTTGAGAGACAGCGAAATGATTGAAAAGCTTAATTCCTTGGGACTGAACGCCTACGAGGCCAAAAGTTATGTCGCTCTCCTGCGCCTCAGTGCCGGTGGCGGTTATGCCATCGCCAAGCGGGCAGGGATACCTACTTCCAAGGTTTACGAGGCTCTTTCTATGCTTGCATCCAAGGGGTTTATAGTCTCTGACGGCATGAAAAAGCCGAGCTATACTCCCGTCCCTCCCGCCAAAGTTCTCGGCGATATAAAAGAGGACATAGCTGGAAAAATAGAACTTCTTGTCCCTGAGTTGGAAAAGACTTCCCTGCGCCGCAAGGAAATGAGTATCCAGTCTATTAAGGGTATGCGTGCGGTGTACAGCCAGTTTCGCAGGCTTTTCAAAAGGGCTGAGAAGAAAATACTCATGACCGCATGGCCCGAAGACCTCTCCGAACTCAGCAATGAACTCAAGGATGCAGCCGGAAGATTGGAACTTATTATCCTGGCCAACGGCCCTTTTGAACTGCCGGGCGCCGAGATATTTCTGCATCGCAGAACAGATATGCTTAAGCGTTATATACCGGGCCGCTGGCTGCTTGTCGTATCCGGCTCAGGGGAGGGGATAGCGGCATTTTTCGACAATCATGACCATGCCCAGTGTATATGGACTGAAGATCCCGGGATGTACCAGATTTTTCATGACCATATACTTCACGATGTCTCTCTGAACTATGTGATATCGAAGCTTCCTATGAAGCAGCAGCCACTTGTCGAAGACGAACTCTTTGAGCTCAGGAAAAAACTCTCATTCAAGTAACGGGCCTGCCGAAGACCAGGATGGCATTCCGCCGCTTTGCTCACCGTAGAAGCTTTCAATATTAGCAATACTAATTTTTCAGTCAATGCCAGACTTTTTAGAAATAGCCATCATGATATAAGAGTTTGTATTACAAGTGGAGAAGTTAGAATGAGTCTAAGCGTGACAGAAAAGTCGGATACTCTGACCTCGAAGACAATCGGCAGAATACTTGAGTATATAAAAGAAGAACGTCTCTCGGCCGGGAATCAGCTTCCCACGGAATCTGAACTCCTCAAGATACTTGGAGTATCCAGGATAGTGCTTCGCGAGGCATTGAGCTACCTTAAAGGCCTCGGCCTTATAACCTCAAGGCGCGGCAGCGGATTTAAAATTGCCCAGGTCGATTTTGCCGGCGCTATGCGACAAGCGCTTGAGCATATATCTATTCTGAGTTCCAACAGCCTTGATGAGCTTATGGAACTGCGGAGCCAGCTTGAGATAGGATCCGTTTATGAAGCTGTCAATAACGCTTCTCAATCGGATATTGACGATATTTTTTTGGTCTTGAAAAAATTTGAGGATTGTATACAGACGGGAGAATTGGACCTTGAGGAATACCAGAGCCTGGAACTTGAGTTTCACCAGGCAATAATGACCTCAGCCGCCAGTAATACCCTGAATATAATCAATGGTGCCATAAGAAGCTACTTTACCGCATCAATCCGGCAGAAAAAACAGTATGCCCTCTATCATAATCCGGAGCTTGCATCAAGAGAATTTATCGAGCATCGAATGATAGCGGAAGCTTTCGCTCTGCACTGGCCCGAAGTCGCCGAAACCTGCCTCCGCCTTCATCTATACAAAAATAGGCCACGGAACTTATCATAACTCGTTAAGGGATTCAGTCAGACGCACGACTTCGCCCAGTCTGGAAGTTTCCGGACTGCCGACTATGATTACGCGCCTTCCAGCATCCTTCCAGCATTTTATTGTCGAAGCAGCAAGACCGGCAAGATCGTCAAACTCAGGGCTGGCGCACGCGACGACTGTTTTTTCAGGAAGCAGATGAAAAAACATCGCGGACGAAATCAGCTGACTGAGAAGTTCGGGCCATCTCTCGACTATCATAATGTCGGCAAGCGGATACTTTTTGGCGGTTTCGACAATATTGAGATAGTTGCCGGGCGCCGGAAAAATAAGTGAATTTTTCTGAGGGTCAAAGGAATATTTCTCGGCAAGAGAAGATGCAAACTCGCGCGCTTTTTCTTCATGTTCAAAAACAGAATAGGAAAAAAGTGGATGAGCCTCCCCTTTGAATCTTACAATATTGGGGAGACTCTGCAATGAAAAGGTTGAATCAAAAAGTCCTTTTTCAGGCGACAATGTCGAAATGTATTCTGCCAAACGAGGATTTTTCGCCGATATAAACCTCAATGCGAAGTTTCTGAATGCTGTAAAAATCCTTGGTGCGCAAGATTTTAAAGAGGCACATTGATCATTCTCGATATCGGAAAGTATATCGCAGTATAAATCGTTTGTCAGAAGGCGGCGTTTTGTAAAAAGAATAAGTTTTGTAAGCGGGTCCTCTAGATCAATAAAGCGCAGTTCGGGCAGGAAATTCATGATATCGTCCACGAATGCCCCTATATCCGCAGTAAAGTATCCCAGATCTTTTTTTTGCGTCAACGCAGACTCTTTCCCAAGAAGCCTGTTGAAGATATCCTGACACTGCGTTATCCTCTTCTGATTGCCGCCGCCTGCCGCCCTGCAGAGTGATTCAGCAGCCGATATTATTAACGCATTGTGAGCGACAAGCTTTTTCAGATCATCGCTGATTTGTTCAATGCTGAACGGCATCTGGGATTCCCGCTGGCACGTTTCAATGAAAAGCTTTTTATCTGAGCGTGCGTTTGCCAAAAGGAATTTATCAATGGCGATATTGGGTATATTTTTTATAAGCGCGCCGCTTGAGCCGCCGTTGTAAATTTCCACATCCTTCGGAAGGACGTCTTCAACATAGGCCTCTATCGCTTTTCTCAGAACATCGAATTCACGACTGGTAAAAACCTTTCCGCCATCGACGGCGTCAACGGGGAAAAGGTACACTGTCCCTGAAGTTGAAGAAGCGTCTACGTGCGAAGATCCATTTGCCGCGAGGCAGAGATCGCTGCCCGTAAGAATGATTTTCTTGAATCCCGCTTTTACCGCCATGTCTATTGCGGAAACCGTTACCGTCTTGGAAAGGAATATTTCATTCAAAAGACCGGGGGCTTGGTTCCTGACATAACTATTCATGGCCGAAGAGTCGCCGTAAAACCATATAATATCATGAAATTTCTCGGCAAGAGAAGGAAAAACACTGAGCGTAGCGGCAAGAATGCAATTTTTTTCAGATGCCTTTTCGCACCATGAAATGTCATAAAAAGGGTCAACGTGTATGATTACGTCGGGAATAACATCGGAGCTAATAAGGGTTGAGCATGTTCGCGCCATTGAGAATACGGCGATTTTACCGCTGTATTCCTTGATAAAGGGAATGGCTTCAGCAAAAGAAGGACCTCCGCAGCATATTACGGCGGGAATGGAGGGATCCTGATTTTTAAGCATTTTTCTTCCAGAACTGAAAACTGATCTAAGATTGCCCAGCGAAGACCTGAGGTATATCAGCCCGCCGCTGCTCGATTGTCTTGCGTTGGAGACAGCTGAACCTACGGCCTCATTTATTTTTGCGATAGTCTGCTCGTACGCTTTTTCGAGGCTGCCGTCCACCTTGACACTGACCCTTTTGTCCGGCCAGAGCGAAACAAGGATTCCGGCCTTTTCGTGAGGAAACTCTTCCGGCGACAGCGATGAAAAAAGGGTCAGCCCATGTTTGCTTTGAAAAGCTGAAATCAACGATTTGTCGGAGGGGCCGCTGTAAAGATAAAGAAGAAGAGTTGACTGCGGAAGAGAGTCTCTGACAGTCGACGCAAGGGCCAGATCGGGCTTCCCCGCGAATATAACGATGCTTTCTGCCGCGGACTGCACAGTTGGCGGACGCGCGGACATAAGCCCTAGTACGTCATCGCGGAAACGTTCGAGTATCTCTTTTCTCATGCATCAAATTTATAATCACAGGATGAAAAAGACAAGCGGAGAGCTTATATTTAAATCACAGTATCAGGGAAAGAAAAAGAAAATGAAGGTTCTATCCGTAATAACCGCACGCGGCGGCTCCAAGGGAATACCAGGGAAAAACATCGTGGACCTGGGCGGCAAGCCATTGATTGCCTGGACTATAGAAGCATCCGTCAATAGCTTTCTCGTGGACAGGACAATTGTTTCGACAGATGACGAGAAGATCGCGGAAATATCCAGAAGCTTTGGCGCGGAAGTCCCGTTTATGAGGCCCGAAGAGCTTTCAAGAGACAATTCCCCCCATATTCCGGTTATACAGCACGCTGTAAGATGGATGGAGGAAAATCAAAGAGAGTTTTATGACTATATTTTACTGCTTCAGCCTACAGTTCCGTTCAGAAGTTCAGCCGACATTGACGAGGCCATAAAGATTGTCGAGGAGAAAAGACCCGATGCCCTTCTCAGCGCCTGCGAACCGGAAAATCATCCTTCGCTTGTGAAGAAACTCAATCAGTCGGGATTCATGGAATACTTTATTCCGCGCGATGAAAAAGTTTATATGTGCCGCCAGACGCTGCCGGACGCTTTCAGCGACAATGGCGCGATATTCCTCACCCGCTGTGATGTCCTGATGGAGCGAGGACTCCTTCATCCGGCCGGTTCTACTATGATATACCTTATGCCAAAGGAAAGATCGCTCGATATAGATACCCCGTGGGATTTATATATCGCACGCCTTATTGTTGAAGATATAAAAAAGAATGGCGGCCAGCCTCTGGAGCTGGCGCACCTGAATCAATAATTAACGGGCTTTATGCGATTGGCGCTGGTTGGCGCTTTGGTTGCCGCGTTGGTTGCTTCTTTGATTATTCCGCTGGTTGCCGTGCGGATTGCTGTGCCGTTGATTTCTGTTCCTGAACTGATATTTCTGAGGACCTGCCGACTTCTCAGGTTCAGCCTTGAACTGCTGAGTAATGCCTTTGACTTCTTTCTGCTCGATTTTGTGACCGATTAAACGCTGGATAGCGTCCAGGAATTGTTTTTCTTCCGCCGATACGAAAGAAACAGCCACACCTTCGATTCCGGCACGCCCGGTACGACCTATGCGGTGGATATAGTCATTGGGATCGTGCGGCATATCAAAATTGACGACATGCGGCAAGTTCACTATGTCGATGCCGCGCGCCGCTACGTCAGTAGCTACGAGTACCTGAAATCTGCCGCTCTTAAAATCACCCAGCGCTTTCGTACGTGCCGCCTGAGTCTTGTCCCCATGAATTGAGGCAGCGCTTATATCACAGTCGTTAAGCTGCTTTGCCAGACGGTCCGCGCTGTATCTGGTGCGCATGAAAATCAATACCTGATCCCATTCGCCTTCGGTAATCAGATGGGCAAGGAGTTCTTTCTTGAGCGACTTTTCAACAGGATAAACAATCTGTGTTACAAGATTGGGAGTATCGTCTTTGGGGATCTCTATCATCTGCGGGTTAGTGAGAATTGTATCGGCAAGACGCTTTACTTCATTGGAATAAGTCGCCGAGAAAAATACGGTCTGCCGTTTCTTCGGGAGAAATTCTATAATTTTGCGGATATCATGAATGAATCCCATGTCAAGCATGCGGTCGGCTTCGTCAAGGACGAGTATTTCGATTTCCGAAAGATTTACCGTTCTCTGCCCTACGTGGTCCAGAAGACGGCCGGGCGTCGCGATAAGAATATCCGTTCCATTGCGCAGGCTGTTTATCTGAGGCCTGATGCTCACGCCGCCATATACGGCCGAGGAGCGAAGCTTCGTATTCTTTCCATAAGTAATGACGCTGGCATTTACCTGGGCGGCCAGTTCACGTGTCGGCGTCAGAATAAGAGCCTTGGGATGACGTTGCTTGTTGTCTCTGCGGTGGATAAGTTGAAGGATCGGCAAAGTGAATGCCGCGGTCTTGCCTGTTCCGGTCTGGGCCTCTGCGATGATATCGCGGCCTGAGAGAAGAACGGGGATTGCCTTTGCCTGAATAGGCGTAGGTTGCGTGTAGCCCCGTGACTCGATGACACTGAGCAGGTCGGCGTTTAAGCCAAGCTTGTCGAACGACATAATAATAACTCCGGTTTTAAGCCTACCCGTTTTTATCGGGCCGGTCCGGGCTCAATAATTTTAATAAACATTCGGTGAAATCAAATTATAATGCCCTGTGCACCGACCGGTTGGCGCAACTTTCGGCTCGAAACGCAGTAAAAAGATAAAGCGGATTTAGAGAAGAAAGGCACAATGTAACGGCTTCATGATATCGTATTATATATAAGCCGCCTTGATGAAATGCCTTAACAAAAAAGCATCGCATGACACCAAGATAACACGATTATCATTATTGTCAAGCCTGATTGATGCTAAATATCTGGAACTTCACAATCTTGATGACATAGCCGGTACTTGCAACATTGAACCAGCCTATATGTGTCGCCTTTTTAAGC
>MHBG01000044.1:12049-33665 GCA_001804785.1 Lentisphaerae bacterium GWF2_45_14 | reverse complement strand
CATCCTCCATTTTTACAGAATGGCATAATATAATTGTTATATATTTGAATGCAAATTGGTATTAGATTTGAATTATACAGTATATCCTTTGCGTTTCAACGTGTACGCATCGTGATCCTGGAATAGTAACTTGGCTTTAGGGTCTTTTAAATAACTGAAATCATATTTAGGATACTTTCTCCAATCTAAAGTTCCGTCAACCATATTAACGGCATCACTAAATTTGCCTTGTTGGAGGAAGATCAAAAGCTCATGCTTGAGCTTTGTTCTGATTTCATTATATTGAGAATTATCAGCCTGGTTAATCGTTTCTTTTGGGTCGTTATTACGGTCAAATAAAAACTCCCGGTCGTCTCCGGCCGAATAAAAATATTTCCATTCTTTGGATAAAATCATATATATCCCCGTTTCTTTGCCGCGGAACTGAGAATAGACATATTTTCGATCCGCCACGCCGTCTGCGACTTCACGCAGGTCAATGCCGTCAAGAGTCCAATCTTTTACATCAGCGCCAATAGCGGCCGCAATAGTGGGAAGTATATCCACCAGGGATGCGGGCTCTGCACATATCTTGTTTGCCGTAAAGCGTTCAGGGTAGCGGATAATCAATGGTATCCGTGACGACGGATCGTGCATCCCGCGTTTCCCGTAGCAGTTGAAATCGCCTAGATATTCGCCGTGGTCAGAACTTAAAATAATCATGGTATTATCCAATATGCCGTCTTCCTCCAGCGCCGACAATATGCGTCCAATTTGAAAATCGACAAATGAGATGGCTGCGTAATAATAAGCGATGATCTGTTTAGCTAGATTTTTGTCAATTCCCTGATCACGGTACTTGTAGCGATTTTGGTGACGATTAACCCACGAAAGCAGGGCTTCGCAATCATCCGGAATTGCGGGCAACTCCATATCGGGTGAGCGATATAATTTATGCCAGGGTTTAGGCGGAGCCAGAGGTGGATGCGGATGAATAAAACTGGAGAACAGCATCCAAGGCTTAACTTGATTTTTCTGCTCATGGATAAACTCGACGGATTTGCTGCCGATGTAACTGGACGGGTGCGTCTTTTCGTCATGCAATGATACTTGAGGGATATAATACATCTCTCCTCTGGTCCCGTGTGGTTCGTCATAATCCAGATATTGACTGGATAACCACTTGCAGTAATCATCATCCGCGGGGTTGGATATACCCTCTTCCTGAGTCAATCTCCGCTGAAACCCCCGCAATTCATGAACATCGGGGGTGAAATGGCACTTGCCAATGGCTTGAGTAACATAATCAGCACCGTCAAACAAATCTGGCATCGACTGCCGGTTATGCTCCGGCATGATGCCGTTGTCAGTCAAGCCTGTCCTGTTCGGGTATTGTCCATAGTGAAGACAACAACGGGCCGGAACACATACCGGACTAGGCGAATATGCGCTGGTAAAAGCCGTTCCTTCATGCACCAAGCGGTCAAGGTTAGGGGTTTTGATGATTGGATTACCGAGTGCATGGATGGTATCGAAGCGCTGCATATCGGTAAAGAGAAAAAGAATATTAGGTCTTTTCATCAGCTTCATCCTTCGTGGTTTTCAATAAGGTTATTCAATAATATCATTCTCTAACAAAACTTGTAGTGATTTTTTTAAATTTCTGCAAACATTTTTTGACTTGCCGTTTTGTCCCTCTGTCCAGCTTTCGGGGCACGCTATAAAATTTAACATATCAATCATTAATAAACAGCGAAACACATTCATTGGCATATTCACTGACATGATAGGGCAAAAGACTAATTACCGGATAGCCGGCAGCAACTTGAGTTTTAATAATTTCCAGATGTTTCAAGAATAGATCCTCCGATATGTTGGCGCAATTGCCGCCAATGTGGTCGAGATTGAGCAAATGCGTCGGTGAACTTTGATGGCATACCTTAAAGTGAGCATGGACTACATTCTCCCATTGGTGATGCTCCGGCGCTATCATTACATCATTAGTCCTGACTACATTTACATATTGCGAACAAAAAGGGTCAGGGATATGCCCCTCAAGTTCAATAAAATCCGGAAGCTTTTTAGCGGCTTGATAAATTTGCCGGTGCAATTCGGTCATTTGCATTTTAGGTCCATATAGGACATCCAATTTTACCTTGCGAAATCCCCAACACCAAATTTTTTCTAAAAGCTGGTCGAATAACTGCTGCGATTCTTCGCACGGATTAATGAAGTGATATTTACTCCAGATGCATTCGCCCCCGACATCAAAACATTTACCCACTAAATGTGGATACTGTCGGGCAATACGGGATTTGGGGTGGATTAGCCCGGGCGCTAACCATAAACCGGGAATATGCCCGGCACTTTGAATACTTTGGGCTAAACCTTTCATGTCAAATTCCGGACGCGGTTCCCAATCGCCAACACCACCGGGTCCATCCATGACTGACCAGCCGGCGTCAACAGTAAAACGGCCGCGCGGCCAATGCTGCTTATCCACGGCATCCAAATATTGATATATCAATTGGGGACTAAGAACGGCAAAAGGCGATGCTCCATTGAGTTTTTGATTCTGCCAAACTTGCTCTACCCAGGTGCAATATTCTGGTATTTTCCCAAAATCGTTTCTGTCTTTTATTATATCCAGACTGGAGTGATACTGCGTCCAGGCGGCTTCGATTGACTCATTTTCGGTAATAAAAAGGGCTTTCTCTGAAGCTTCGACAGATAAGATACCTTTATCATAATTAAATATTGCAAGCTCAGGACTGGTAAGGCCGGCAAAGAAATTTTCGCCGATTACTACTGGCGCTCCACTGGTACTCGAAGCGTCGAGATTGCAGGGCATTTCCGAAAATGGCGAATTGCGCCAATACGCATCCTGGTTCCACTTATTGTAATAAGGGGTGAATACTTTGTCGACTGATCTTCTAAATTTAATGTTCATAAATTTCTCCCAGAATGCGCTGTATACCTGTAAACAACTCATTCATAAGTTTTGTATCATAATGGAATCGATCCGTACCAACTTGCATATAATTGCCTAGCGACTGAAATTGATAAGCAATACGCACATTATATTGCTTTGCTACTGTAGCATATTGCTGGAATTGTTCAAAACTGCTCCAGTCGTTACGTGAATGCAGCACCATAGGGCGAGTTATCCGCGGCATAATATCTTCGGCGTTGAGTTGTGAAAAATGAATACCGGCAATCATCGGATTTGCCATGACTATTGGAAGCTGTTGACTTGGATTTCCGCACGAATGGAGAAATAGGGGTCCAAATTCTCTGGCAATTGCCTGATATATAGGCAAGGTTAAGCTAAAACTATCGAGTCCGATTGTAGCGATAACATCTTCCCCTACCCCAATACCACTGCCAGAAGGGCGGTGGGTGTAACTCATAGCATAATTGAGTTGACATTGCTCCGGACCGATGATTGCCATTTGTTTGCGGATATACCAGACATAAGCGACTAAGATTTTTTCTAAAACCTGAATAATCATTTCAGGCTCATCAAGCAATGCGAGATAAAAACCACTGCTGTCCCACATGCAGCCCAGAGTTTCCAGTGGTCCCTGAGGAGTATGAATATTTATAGGAATGCGACCAGCGGTCTCTTCCCTGAAAAACCTTAGAGTCTCAAAGACCATATCCATGTAATGGTGTTTAGCATCTGGATCAAAAGGCTTGAGATTTTTTACATCTTCAGGGGTTTCCAAGAACTTTTCGATCATGTACATATTACCCATGTAAACATGTTCTCCGCCGAATGCTTCCGCCAGAATATATGCCCCAGTATCAAGAGGTAGCACCGGAAGATAATCATCATCTATATCCCCCATTTGAACTATATCGTCAAGCATAGTAACTAAAAGTTCTCTACGGTCGGCATGCGTGCGGTGCACCGGATGCCCTGCCCCATCAGCGTAGCGGCCTCGATGCAAGGCTATTGGCGGAGAAGTAAAGGGAACATTCAAGGCCCACAAGTCACACCATTTCCTGCGATTTCTCTCCAGTCGCGACTGAGGATACTTAGCATCAATTTTATCCAGTAATTCTTTAATTTGCGGATCCATTTTATTTCCTATAAGTTAAGTAAATTAAAAAACTTATTTTCCATAATACTTAACAATTTTATCTTTAGTTTTGGCTAGAGTCTGAACAGCCATTTCCGCAGTTGGTTCATAAATCTCTGAAATTAATGGGACCATTAATTTTTTACTCTTGAGTTTCTTGATGATTGTTTCAAGATTTAAGCAGAGCCCATATTCAAAGGAACGGTGAGCAATCCCGCGGATGGGAACTTCGGCCCAATTTATTACATTGTGGATGTGCATTTCAATCAAGCGGTCTCCGAGGAAATCCAGCCACTGAAGAATAGTCTGGGTATCGCCACGCCCTTCAGGAGCAAATTTATTGCCCTGCATTACTGCATGACCTGTATCGAGCAGCAGACCAAAATTTTTATTTTTGATTTCTTTCAAATACTTTTCATCAAAATTTTCATAGGCTAATTTTATTCCGGCATCTTCCGCTTTTTTCATAATACTTTTTATAAATTCCACATTCCATTTTCTCGCATACGCGGGCTGAACAACAGTATTAGAAGGTCTTCCTCCATGATAAGTCATCCAGCCAGCCCCTAAGTCAATAGCTAAATCCAGAGCCTCACGGTATTGAAGCTGGGACTCCTCTCGTATCCCCGGATTGAGGGCTGCGATATTTACATCAGATGGAGTGCCATGAATTACCAGATTCTTAATATGACTGAGCTCTTTTCTGAGTTTTGCCCGTTCGGCCTTAGAGAACGTGCGCGGCCAGACTCCAGCATGTGGAATCATCCAGGGATTACCCACTGCAGTGTCAAAATCACCCAAGTGTATTTCCATGCAGGTCAAGCCATACTTCCTGGTAAGTTCCACCGCTTCCCAGATATCCACGCCAGTCATGACGTTGGTCGAAATACCAACATAATCACCGATAAAACAATTTTGCTTTCCATTCATGATTTACTTTCCATTTTTTGAACAAATTCATTAGTAATATATTTCTTTTAATGACTTTATCCGTAATGTGTCGGTTTCTGACATTTTTGCCGCCGTCCAGCCCTCCGCCTAAAAATAAAGGCAGGGGCATTAGCCCGTTGTTCATTCGTCCATAACTTTCCATATTTTCAACTCGTCAATAATGCTTTTACACCCCTGTCCGCCAGCACTGATATTGCCGACTACCAACGATTTAAACGGCTGTGAATTACCAACCCCAGCATTTGTTGCCGTTTTGAGAATTCCATTGATGTTCAACTCCATTGTATTTTTTCTGCTATCCCATTGCATTGAGATATAATTCCACCTTCCAACATTTACGTTATGTATATCGAAATACACCTTTGTGGCTTTTCTTTCAATGGAAAATGTTTGCATATACGAATATGACACGTTTTTGAAAAAGCGTAAACATCCCATATCTGTTTTATAAGGCAAGACAATAAATGTTCTAGTATTTTTATCATTCTTATCATACTCCGGCTTCAGCCAAAACTCCACCAATCCTTTCTCAATCAATGGGAATTCCAGATTATAAATCAATACGCCAGTATCACCTATTTTAACAGCTTTCCCCTTCCGGCCTTCTACAATTTCACAGCCTGCAGTTTTCTGCGGTACGATATTGCTACATTTTCCAGAGACAAGGTCAAATGTCCCATCATCAAATGAGAGTTCATATAACAATTCATTTTCACCGATGGGTTTGGCGACTAAGCTATTGTCCGCCACTTTGGTATCACGTAAGACATACCCAAGTGACGCAGGCGGAAATTGCCCATCGCGAATGGTTATCTTTTTATAAAACCCCGGTGCCCGCAGAATAAAATCTATCCCGCACGTCGCATCAAAAAAATCGCCAGTATCGACTTGTAACGGGGCGATAGTTTTCCATTCGCCCTCAAGAACGTCTGGTACGGGAATTTTTATCCGGCAAATGCCTTCTTTGCCAGACACTTGCAATTCCGCTGATATTCCGCTTGTTTTCTCTTTTACGTTTAGTGCAATTTGGAGCGCTACGCACGTATAGGTACCATCAGCTTTGGCAAGATCTTCTACCTTGCAGCCATGCAGAGTGACGTCTATCTCCGCCTTTTTCTGGAAATACACATGGGCAAAGTTCTTTTCCGGGGATGCGCCAATCACCATCGAAAGATGCTGATAGGTGTCAGGAAAAAATAGCTGACTGTTTTTTTCATCAGGGTCGACATCGTCAACACCTACAGCCATATGAAAACTATTGCCAACTTCAGCATTTGTTTTCAAACATTCCATTGGTATTTTGACCTCCAATGTCCAATACTTCATATCCGGGTGGAGTGGATTAGGCTTCTCCCCTACTTGTGTCGCAAACGCAATTTTATTTTTGTCATAGCTCCCATACGATTCCACGGCCGCTTTTCCATCGGGACAAATAGAAAAGATGAATTGCTGGTCATTGATCCAAAGTTCAACGGCATCATTCTTCCAAAGTTGTACGTCATTTGAAAATGATAAATGATCGTCAAATAATAGCACAGAGATATAAAGAAATGACGGATCCCAAGCCGTCGACCAGTAGGCAATGATGTCTTTGGGCCCGGATAGCCCATGTTTTCCGACCTTTTTAGTATAAAAATTCTGGTCCAAAATATTTGCCGTGGTCATATCCCAATCGTCAAGTTGCCCATCGACAACTATTTTGTTATTGACAGATGGAATGCCGATAGTTGTCAGCAATTTCCCCATATTTCCCGCGCCGAACATTTTCAATTGACCCACTTTGCTGTTGACGGCTTGCTCAAGACTATCAATTTTCTCATTGACATCCTTGAGATCGCCAAGAGTCGCTCCATAAAGTGCAGAAAAAGGTACCTTATCAAGATGATACGTTTCGTATCCGGCGCGTATTTCTTCTTTTGCTTTTTTAATCCATGCCCTGCATTCGGCGGCAATACCGGTCACCTTATCTTCGTCCTTGCCAGTGTCGGCTATCCAGGATAATTGCATCAAATAGGAATTAATTTTTTCAAGATACTGAAATACAAAAGGGTATTTGAATACCGCCTGATAGACTTCATATGTTCCTGGATTAAAAATGTTTGGCTGTCCCCATAGTGTTGACATTTTGGCACTGGCCCTGCTCAAATCTTCGGCTAGTTCGGTGGAGCGCTTCCATCTTTTATCAAATGGCATTGTCGGCGGTCCGCCGAGTGACTCCATATTATAGATTCCACCGACTGAATACGCCAATGCCAGTATGTTTCCGGTTTTCTCGCCGAAATACTGACGGCATGCACGCGGTAACAACAAATCCCTGACTGGACCATCGAGGTCATGCAGAAGCTGCCACTCAGGGTACGCCATGCCTTCAACCGCCATTTTTCCGTCTTTTTGAGTGACAAGCAGATTTCCCGGAGCTTGTGTATTCCATGCATACTCAGCCGTAATGCCAAGTTGCACCTTGTGAACACTATAGTATGAAGTATTGAAACCTCCAAAGAAAAAATCGCGGTCATTATTTTCAAAATAATATGATTTTGCGATTCTTGAAGTCCCGCTTACCAAACGGTTACGATGAAGTGAAGCCGTTTCTATATACCATAGCTTGGGTGAATTTGAAGTAACCTTTTCCAATTGTTGCGCAGATTCCGTTGAAGTTTCTCTCACGCAAAGAGAAATATCATTGGGTAATTTCTGACTCAAACCAGCGAACACAGAAAGCGTCCTTTGGTAATAGGGATCTGTTTCCTTGATACCCAAGACGTAGGGAGCTGGGACGTAACTCATCTCCGCTTCGGAATTTCCTTGTTTTAAGGCCGAATAAAATTTATTCACCACATACGCCTGAGCAGATGCAGCATCATCGCCCCAGCGCTTTCTGTCATTTTCCGGCAATTTATTCCACAAATAAGGAATATCCGGTGAGTGAATGTAGTAATGTTGCGGGCCAATGATTTCGACCGCTTTGGTTATTTTTTGGCACGCCCGATTTATCAACAGGTCATCACTCCATGTGGTATAGAAATGCAGCCATGAAAAACAATCCTTCAGTTGAGGAAATTTTGCTTCTTCCCCTTTTATCCCCATAGAGACGTTCAAGATGACATGAAGCTTAATGCCTCGTTTGTTTACATATTCCCCGAGCCTTCGCAGCAATTGCGCTCTGTGGTCTAAAGGGAAATCGTGCAGCGGAGGATCATATGTAACGTTATTACAGCTAATATAATTATACTTCAGTCGGGCTGCTTCGCGAACTGCATTTTCAACATCTTTCCATGCCGCCTTTTCTTGTGTTTCCTGCCCTTTTGATTGATATTGATATAGCATTCTAGTATGGCGCATCAGATTTTCGCACAGGCGGTTCTTAAAATCAGGCCAATCAATGATTTTAGCGACACAAATCGCATTATTCTTTACTAAATAGGTGAGAGTCATTGCCGCCCAATAAGCACCCTGGTCGTCTTTCCCGGCCAGAACAAGATTTGTCAGTTTCTCATTGCTCTGTGGGAAAATAGCATATCCTTGCATTCCAAGAGCGGCCACATCAATCTTTGCCGTTTCGCAGTAGGATTTAATTTGCGGGTTATCAGAAATTGTCCCAATGATGATTAAGTTCTTTTGGGGATCCTCATCCATGATGATAGGTATCTGAACATTGTTTTTTTCCTTTATAAATTGCTGCAAATCGAGCGCTGCCGTTTTGATCCGTTCAGAAGGAGATTTTCCGATGCAGATTGCCAGAAGATCGTTTATGGGTATGCTTGAGTCATCAATCTTAATTTGTTTGGGGGATGGAATGATGTCGGAGTTTTTCAAATTCTCCCACTGGGGACCTGCGCTAGTCTTCAACTCGGGGCAATTAACTTTTTCATCGGCGGTTAATACGAGAGACGTGGCAAGCAAAGTGATTAATGCACAACCCGCTAATAATTTCTGCTTCATCATTTGCAATATTCCTTATTATTTATGCTAGATTATAAACTGACCACAGTTCCCGACAAGCTGACTGCTTGCTTAATTCCCGCTGGTAATAACTCAGTACTTCTACCGTTTGTGACATGACCATCAATGAAAAAAACATTGGCGCCGGAGTTGTGCCGCAGATGGAGAAAATGTGAAACAGTTCCGGGCCACAGACTAACATCGCCACCAAATTGGTAAGATTGCCTCTGTGGAACCACGGAAGTGGCGATACTGTCGCCGAGATGTAGGTATTGACTGGCCTGTCTAATTTGGGTGAGAGCTATATAACAAAATCCAACAGGAGGAGCGCCTATAATGTCTCCGGGTCGGATTGCACCGTTTATTCTCCCGTTAGTATAGACCCCGTAAGTATATCCCGCGACGAAGGTGAATGGGTAAAATGACGGACAGACTAATGCGTTATTTTTTACTGAGCCTTTTGACACTTTGATATATTCCCCTTCCTCCAGAAAATTATACCATCTTACCATTGCATTATTGATACCAACGAAAGGAAGAGTATAGGACGTGGCGTAATACGCAAGTTTATCTTGATTGTCATTTGCGTACATAAAAGATGCCAATCCTGCCTGTTTAAGATTATTTTGGCAAGTTGACGATTTGAGCTTTTCCCTCGCCTTACCCAACGCGGGCAAAAGCATAGATGCCAGAATCGCTATAATGGAAATTACAACGAGCAATTCAATGAGCGTAAATATTCCTACCGGCAGGATATTGTGGCTCTGCAACTTATCCAAGACTTTCCCCGATTTTTCTCTATAATACAACATTATTCAATCCAGCCCTCCTTTTTGAGCTATTTGAAAAGCAAATTGCTGTATACTTATATATACATCAAAGCATGATCGAAGTGAATGTATCTAGGGCTTATTTCATGTATTATCTTGTTTTTAGGGATTTTTTGTAAACAGCGTACATTTCAATCATCAGTCTCATTTCCCAAAAAAACAGCAACCCCGATTCATGTCTGCTTAAACTGCTTCGGCGGATTTCCCCAATAGGCTTTAAAGCTTTTTGAAAAATGAAATTCATCGTAGAACGCCAAACTGTTGGCGGTATTGTAAACAGATTCCCCGCGTTTGAGCATATCCATGGCAGCCTCCATTTTTTTTCTGAGTATATACTGCTTTGGGGAAACGCCGAATTCTTCCTCAAAATGGTGAGATATGAATGTGGCGGAGCGATCAATGATTCTGCCTAATTTTTCCAGTGTGATTTTTTCATTAAGGTGATTACTTATATATACCGCAATTTTTCCAGCCCATGGTTTATTTTGATATTTAATCAATTCATTTTCAATGATATACTCACTCAAATATTTAATAAGGTCGCCTATGTCCCGCAACTGTTTTTTAGTAAACCGAGGAAGGGCGGCATAAAATTTCTTTAAACGCGCAGAAATATTTCCAGGGGCCGACTTTCCGCTTTCCCTTAACTGCCCGAAGACTATTGCCCCAAGATAGGTATTGTTTTTGTTGTATAGAGGAACGATTCCCTCCAAAAGCCCATCGTGGCAACTGTAGATGTGAACATTTTTTTTGGCTTTGGCTATCACAAGATTGCTGGTATCGCATTTGATGCATTCTTCATTGAATTGGCAGTTTTTCCGGCGTTCCTTGCAGTATCCGGACATTTCCTTTATGTGAAAGTGCGGAATCTCATGTTCCTGAAGATCGAAAAGTGTTATTCTAATATCAAAAACCCTATATAATAAGGTCATAATATTGTCAAATTCTGTATTTTTAATATCGTACTTGGGCATGTACTCTTCCCCCCCTCCTGTATAATGTATAATATTTCTCAAAAAAAACAAGATAATACATTAAATAAAATCCCTGTACATTCTTTTCTCAAGGCCGAAGGAATATAATAAGAGTATAGATATTTAGACAACCGAATGGAGGTATTCTCTTGAAATCAGACACAAACAGCATTGTTCATACCGCATGGACATCAGGCATTGTCATTCCGGGCTTCAACATTCCGTATCTGCCAATGATGGCTCCGGTGGTCAAGGCACTGCGTGATTGCAACAGTTTCGGACTGATCATGGTTGCCCGATTGGAATGGGAAAAATTCGAGTCGAAAGGTCTTCGGGCCATCCGCGATGAATATGAAAAGGTAAAAGATATCAAACATACCAGACTGCATCTCGACCATGTGCCGGTGATCGACGAAGACAACCGCCTGGTCGATTACGAAGCAATCATCGCCGAGGCTCTGGAATTGGGTTATGGGTCGGTTATGATCGATGGTTCCCGGCTGCCGCTACTGGAAAATATCGCGAGCACCTCGAAGATCGTCAAACTCGCCAAGGGTTATGGCGTGCCAGTCGAAGCGGAGCTCGGAGCGGTTATGGGCCACGAGTCCGGACCGCTGCCATCCTACGAAGAGCTCTTCATAAGTAAAAGAGGCTTTACTTCGCAGGACGAGGCCAAACAGTTTGTCATCGAGTCCGGAATCAACTGGCTTTCGGTGGCGATTGGCAATATCCACGGAGCGATTTCTGCGGTTGGGCGACAGCTCGAAAAACCGAAGGCCCGCATTGACCTTGAGCAACTGGCACTGCTCAATAACGCGGCTGGAATTCCGTTGGTGCTTCATGGCGGCACGGGGATAGATTCCGATTATATTCACAAGGCAATCAAGCTCGGAATCGCAAAAATCAACGTTGCCACCGCCATCCGCCAGCCTTATGAACGACTTTTACCACAGGGAATTCCCGCAGCACAGGATGCTGTCTACCACACAATGGTGGAGTTACTGCGCAACGAATTACAGATCGAAAATTCCGCAAATATTCTCTTTAAACAAACCAGTGAGGTCAAATAATGTCGGAACAAACAACTTTTGCTTTATTTTTCGGGAATCGTGGTTTCTTTCCGGAAAGCCTTATCGCATCCGCGCGGCTGGAGATTGCCGGCAGATTGCGCGAACTGGGCTTCGGCGTACTACTGGCGGATGAAAATGCGACTCGTTACGGCGCGGTAGAAACGCCGGCAGAAGGACGGATCTACGCTAATTTCCTCGCTAAAAACCGTGGCCGTTATCAGGGCGTCATTCTGTGTCTGGCGAACTTCGGCGACGAAACTGGCGCGGTAGAAGCGCTACGCGATGCCGGTGTACCTATTTTTATTATGGCTTATCCCGACGAACTCGATAAAATGGATTTCTCATCACGGCGCGACGCCTTCTGCGGCAAATTTTCGATTATGGACGTTTTTCTACAGTACGGCATTCCGTTTACCATTTTCCCGCCGCATACGCTCCATCCGGCATCAGACCTTTTTGCCGTACAGATCAGTGATTTCGCCGTGGTGTGCCGGGTAGTATCCGGAATGAAACGATGTACTATCGGCGCTATAGGCGCCCGTACCAGCGCATTTAAAACCGTCCGCTACGATGAATTGACTCTGGAAAAATACGGCATCACTTCCGAAGTATTCGACCTGTCAGAGGTCATTTCTCGGGTCGAGTCGATGGATGAGCATTCGACTGAATGCCGTACCAAAGCTGAACGCCTAAAAAACTATACTGACTTCACCGCGGTACCTGCGGAAAATTTTGCCAACCTGGTCAAACTTGGCGTGGTTTTGGACGAATTGATTGTCGAAAATCATCTTGACGCTCTGGCATTACGCTGCTGGATTGAGCTGGAAAAGACGCTCAGGATTGCCCCGTGCGTCCTGCTTAGTGAACTGAACGACCGCGGTTTTGCGGCCGCATGCGAACTAGACATCGGCAATGCCGTGGCAATGTACGCGCTGCAACTCGCCACCGGCAAGTCCCCTGCCTGTCTGGACTGGAACAACAATTATGGAAATGATCCTGATAAATGCATCCTCTTCCACTGTGGCCCGGTCGCCCAGTCGCTGATGACCGCAAAGGGCAAGGTGATTGACCACCCGATGTTCGCCAAAGCGCTAGGGGCGGGCTGCGGCTATGGATGTAATGTCGGCCGCATCGCTCCTACCTCTTTATCGTTTGCCAGTTCGACGACTCAGGACGGCAAATTGCGTTTCTACCTTGGAGAGGGCGAATTCACCGCCGACCCGATCCCGCCGGAATTTTTCGGATGCGCCGGGGTTGCCCATATCGATAATCTGCAACAGAAGCTTTACCAGTTGGGTTACGCCGGATACCGCCACCACGTCAGCGTGGCCCCCGGTCGGGTTGCGGCCGCGTTGCGCGAGGCGTTTACCCGTTACCTCAACTATGAACTGACGGAAATCTAAACATGAGTTATCTTGGAGTCGACATCGGTACCAGCGGCTGCAAAGCGGTGGCGTTTGATGCTGAAGGCAGACTGATAGGCGGGGCGCACCGTTCCTATGGGCTCAAAACACCGCAACCTGGCTGGATGGAACTTGATTCCCAGGAAGTGATCAACGCCTGTTGCGCCGTCATCTCCGATGCCGCAAGGAAAGCCGGTGACGATCAGGTACGGGCTATTGCCATATCCAGTCAAGGCGAGGCATTCACTCCGGTCAACGACAAGGGTGAATTTCTCGGCAATGCGATGGTTTCGTCGGACAGCCGTTCTTTTGAGTTGATCAAACCGTTTGTCGAGCAGTTCGGAATGGAACGGCTCTATGGCATTACCGGCCATACCCCGTCTACATTGTTCAGCCTCTTCAAGCTGCTCTGGCTTAAGCAAAACAGACCGGAAATATGGAAACAGGGCGTCCGCTTTCTCTGCTTTGAGGATTTGTTACATCTTCGCCTTGGGCTAGAACCGGCAATGGGCTGGCCGCTAGCCGGTAGAACTATGTTATTCGACGTTAAAAAACACGTCTGGAGTCCGGAGATACTTTCCGCGCTGGAACTGGAAGCACAGCAGCTGGCGCGACCGCTGCCCAGTGGAAGCGTAGCCGGATTTATTCCTGCCGACATCGGCTCCGGGCTGGGGTTGCCCCAAGGAGTCAAAGTCGTCACCGGTGGTCACGACCAAACCATCGGCGCGCTGGGAGCCGGGGTAATTGAGGAAGGTTCGGCAATGTATGCGGCCGGGAGCGTGGAATGCCTCTGCCCGGTAGTGTCGCGCCTTACCCTGAGTCCGGAGCTCTGCCGCAACAATCTCTGCTGCTATGATTACAGCCTGCCTGATTGCTACACGTCAGTTGCCTACAGCCTGACCGGAAGCAATCTATTGCAATATTTCCGTGAACAATTCGGGACAGAGCTTTCCTACGACGCGGTGCTGGCGGAATTGCCGACCGCACCGACCGACTTGCTGGCACTGCCATATTTCACACCGTCCGGCACCCCGTATTTCGATCAACAGACGCCGGGTGCAGTGCTGGGCTGGCGGTTGACCACTTCACGCGGCGAGCTGCTGAAATCACTGCTCGAGGCAGTGGCGCTGGAAATGAAACTAAACTTGGCACTGTTGGGAAATTCGGGCATGAAAATTGACCGGCTGATTGCTACCGGCGGGGGCTCACGCAATCGGCAGCTGGTCCAGCTGAAAGCCGATGTGCTCAACAAACCAATCGACAATATTGATGTCAATGAAGCTGGCTGCCTCGGAGCGGCAAGGTTGGCTCAAAGCGCCGATCTGGACATTCCGGTGCTGGAACTGGTGCGGCGGGAATTCCTGCCGGATCAGAAAATCCTCCCGAATCCGGAACGGGCGGAGCAATATCAGCGCAAGTTCGAGCAGTATAAACTTTTTTATTCCGGCATCAAAAATCTGACTGAAACAATCCGGAGCAGATAGATAACAACACTACGATGCCGGACAAATCACAAATGTTTCTGCATCGCTAAATCCAGATAACACATAAACTCCAGAGAAAAAACCTAACGGGAACGCCATAACTGGGATTAGCGCTTTTGTAAGTAGGGCTTCATATGTCCAAAGAATTTAGGTGAGCGGCAGTTATCGACCGTGCCGGACCAGATGAGCTGAGATCTGCCACCTGTATCGGAATCGTCGATAGCAAAATCAAAACTGAAGTCTTTTGTCGGGAGGTAATGGCTTGCCCTAATGCCCGCAAACGGAAGAAACACTTTCAAAGTATAGCCCTTACCGTTGGGCCTAACGAAAGATTTCATCCTTGCTCCCGGAACAGGGATGACCTTGCCTCCGCTCGCATAAAAAGAAACTTTATCGGCGCCAGTCTTGGCGAAGCAAGGCAGCGCAATAGCCTGAAAAACGCCTTTCTCATAAGGTTCTTTCCCCCTTGATGCTGGCGGTCTAAAGTCAAAATAAAGTTCAACTGCATCGCATTCCCAGGGACGTGCGGCATCGGCCTTGAGTTCGTCATCAGTAACTTCGACGGTGACGAGTATGCCGTCATCGGTTATTCTTATCCAGCCGACCGCGGCGCAGTCCTGCTGTCCGTCCCATAATTCAGGATGGTACACGGCCTGTTTTTGCGCTGTTATGTACATTAGTATATCTTGGGGAACATCTTCGTCCTCAGCTTCGTTACTTTCCAGGTAGAACCCATCTTTTGGCGGCTCTTTTCTGCCGACATGATAGGTTTGTTGCCGGGCAGTCGACGAGGATCCCTTTTTAACCGACGCCGGAGCCTTGCCCGTAATAATCTTGGAAACTTCCTTTGACTGCTTTATTATCTGCTCCAATTCGCTGGCTCTGGGGTCCTTAGGCTTCCATGCCTCGACCTCACCTGAAGAATAAAGTAAAGCACGGTCGGCATAGGAAACATATCCGCGGAAGGTAGCGAAGCAAAAGCCTAGTAGAATAAAAATGAGAACCATCCCCATGGGGGTATTCATTGCCGGGATTTTTATTTTCGCCATATACCATCACCCTGAGTATTTCACCTTAATAATATAGTAAATAAGGCGAATATCAAATAAAAGCAGAAAAATATCTTCATACGAGACGAGGAGCTATCTCGACCGCTTCTTCCTGACGCCTAATCATTTCCTGTTTTATGCGCTGGTGAGCTTTAGAAAAATCGAGTATGCCTGCCGGTTTTGATCTATCCTCTTCCATGACAACCGGTATCTGATCTATTTTAAGATCCTGCATGCTTCTGAGAATATCGCAAAGCGGGGATGATGGAGACGTATAATTTTCGTGAGGCTCCATGATATCGGAAGCGAGCAGCCATGCCCATGATTCCTGATTGTCGAGGACATCCTTTATATTTTCAAGAGAAACTGTGCCGATTATACCTTCCTCGGAATTCACGACAGGATAGACCATATAATTAGCGGATGCAAAGATCTTCACGAGTTCTTTTACTGTTGCGCATTCAGGAATAGGACTTACGTCTTTGTCCATAACATCCTCGACCTTAAGCGAATTAATGATATCCTCTTCGGTGACATTCCTGCCAACTTCGCCCGCAAACTTCACTGACATCTTGACAAGGGAAGGTCCGATAAGCTGTATTATCAAAGTCGTTGCGGTAATGCTGAATATAATTGCATCGGAAAGAAGGAGGTTATCCGCGATTCTTATGGCACCCAACCGCTGTGTAGCCATAAGGGAAAGACCAACGGCAACCCCGCCCTGCGCAAAAAGGCCAAGGCCGAGATAACGCCTAACAGCAATGGGAGCCCGTGACGCATTCGCGCCAAAGTAAGCCCCTGCAACTTTTCCGATGCTCCTGCCTAGAACATAGGCTATCACAATGAACCAGAGCCAGGGAGGCATTTTGCCGATGGAGAGCCCTGCCCCGACAAGAACGAAAAACAGCACATATATCGGAGTGGCAAAGCCGCGAAGCAGACCGAAGAGATCCTCGCTTCGCTTGGGGCTTATGTTTGCTACGGCAAATCCGAAGGTCATGGAGGCTAGGATAACATCCACGTCCCAATAGACGGCTACGCTTATCAAAAGAAGTATGAGACCAAGACAGGCGGCAAGATTCCTCTCGACATTTCCGAGGATCCACTTAAGCAACGAGGTAAGAATCAGTGCGAAAGCAAGCCCAAGTCCACATGCGCCCAGGAGTTGGGCAGTCACCTTAAGCAGCTCAAAACCAAAGGAACTCTGCCCATTGACGAGCAGCATGGCTAAACTTACCCCAAGCCCGTAGAGCAACATAGCGAGCGCATCGTCCAGAGCCACTATCGCGGTGATGGTCGTGGTAAGAATACCCTTGCATCTATATTCCCAGAGGACATCGATGGTAGAAGCTGGGTCAGTCGCCGATGAAATAGCCCCGAATATAGCGGCAGCGGCGATTGAGATGGGAATATTGTTTGTAACATAGTACATTATAAGAAAGGTCGATACTGATACCAGGAGGGTCGCTCCCAGCCCCTCGCCTATCAATATAACAAAGAACTGCTTGAAATATTTTCTAAACATATCAATTTTAAGTTCACCGCCGACCAGAAATCCGATAACTCCGAGAGCGAAGAGGTTGAACGGATACAGCGTGTCAATGTCAGTCTCCGAAACTATTTCCAGGCCAGACCTGCCGAAAATAAGCCCTATAACGATGTAGCCCACAACCTGTGGGATTTTTATTTTCTGGAAAGCCCATGCGCCAATCATTCCCCCTACTACACTTATTCCCAGCAAAAAGAGTATACCAATGCGGAGGGATTCCATTATTTCTATTCCCTTCCAAGAAAACGGTCATAAAACGCTTCGGCGTCTGTGGCACCGAGAAGTGAATCAAGGAGAATCTTGTTCTTAAGCCTTGATGTTATGAATGAAAGCAGCTTTATATGCTCTGAATGCTGCTTAGAGTTTGCGGCAATCATAAAAGCAAGCCGCACGGTCTGGTTATCAATGCTCTCATAGTATTTGACACCATCGGGGCAAATGGCGACGGCCATTATGACATCTTTTACGGAATTGAGTCTGACGTGCGGAATGGCTATTCCGAGGCCAATCCCGGTGCTCATGAGTTCTTCGCGGTGGAAAATCCCTTTGCGCAGCTCTTCTCTATCGGTTATTTCAGAATTGAGGGAAAGTATATTTATAAGCTTGTCGAGGATTTCCACTTTGGTGCCTGCTCCGGGGAAAATAATTCTTTTGGGTGAGAATATTCTCTCAAGTGATATGGGCGGATTATAGAAATCATGGGAATCCACGCCCAGCTGTTCGTTTACCCAGCGCAAGACCTCTGATCGCTTGAAGCGCCATATCGAACCGAGCTTGCCACAGGGGATATCCCCCCTCTTTGCCCACTCGTAGACAGTTCTTTCAGAAACCCTTACAAGATCAGCAACTTCTTCAACAGTCATTATCTCAGTTTGGTCCATTGATTCTTTCCCTCTAATTTTCTCTGCACAGAAGGGGATTAACCTTTTACGCATACAATGCAATTTTTCGCATCCTTTACAATATATATACAAAAAAGCAAGGATGTCAACCTTTATTGTAATATTTATCTTTTAAATCTAAGAAATACGGGATAAGACGCTGTATTTTTGCGCTCTCAGAGCTATATTCCCTTTTACAAGGCAGGCTTAGTTTTATGAAAAACGGCGAAATCATCAGGAATAAAAGACTGAAGGACAATTACTTCAGGGTAGATTTTTACTCGCCTGAACTCTGCAAGCAAGCAAAAGCCGGTCAGTTCGCACATGTGAAAATATGCGGAATCCCGAACAAGGTACTCAGAAGGCCGTTCAGCATAAGCGATGTCAGTAGTGAAGGACTGCTTACCATCATATACAAGGTAGTGGGGGCGGGAACGGAAGCGCTTTCCTCTTTGAAGCCCGGGGATACTTGCGACATCATGGGGCCGCTCGGAAATCCCTTCAGCCCCTCCGTCAAATCAGATATCCCCGTAATAATCGCAGGCGGCTACGGAGCGGCGGCTACCTACCTCATAGCTAAAAATTCACCATCTCCGGGCATACTGCTTCTCGGGGCAAGAACGGCAAAAGATCTGATACTCACCGATGAATTCAAAAGACTGGGCTTTGAAGTAAAAGTCTCAACGGAAGATGCTTCCGAAGGATATGGTGGAAGAGTTACCGGACTTATGGAAGAGCTTCTTGCGGACAAAAACAGGCGGAACATGAAGTTTTACGCATGCGGTCCGCACGGAATGCTGATGGCTGCCGGAAAGCTCATTCTACAGCATGGGCTAGACGGCGAACTCAGCTTGGATCATCTGATGTGCTGCGGAGTCGGGGCATGCTTTGCGTGCGTGGTAAAAGTTAAAGCGGACAATTCGGATGGATGGCGTTACGCGAGGACGTGCAAAGAGGGACCTGTTTTCAAAGCATCGGAAGTTTATTACGACTTGGAGCCTGAATGAAAATTGATTTGAATGTAGACCTGGGAAAACTCAAACTAAAAAACCCGGTAATGACAGCATCCGGTACTTTCGGCTATGGCTTTGAATACGCCAAATTCTTTCCGCTTGAAAAACTCGGAGCCGTTGTGGTAAAGGGCATAGCCACCTTCCCCAGTCACGGCAATCCCACTCCGCGAGTAGTTGAGGTTGAAAGCGGAATGCTTAATGCCATAGGACTCCAGGGTCCCGGCGTCGAAAAATTCCTGCACGGCGAGGAATATCTGCCATTTCTGAGGAAGTCAAACGCAACTATTATCGTGAATATATGGGGGAAAACGATAGACGATTATATTGAAGTAGCCTCCAGGCTCGAAGCTGAAAAAAAGGGTATTCACGCTCTTGAAATAAATATTTCATGCCCCAATATAAAAGAGGGGGGAGTGGCCTTCGGAACAGACCTGAAACTCGCCCACAAAGTCGTTTCGGAAGTCAGGAAGGTGACGAAGCTGCCGCTGATAACAAAGCTCAGCCCCAACGTCTCGAGCATAAAGGACTTCGCTCGCACGGTCGAAGATGCCGGATCGGACATGATATCGCTGATAAATACCATAACAGGAATGGCTATAGATATAGAAACATGGAAGCCAAAACTGGCAAACGTTACCGGCGGCTTAAGCGGCCCGGCAATCAAACCCGTAGCATTGAGAATGGTCTATGAGGCATCCCAGGCTGTGAAAATCCCGATTATCGGAATGGGTGGAATAATGAACGCTGACGACGCTATCGAATTTCTCCTTGCCGGCGCTTCGGCAATAGCGGTCGGGACAGCGATATTTACCGATCCCATAGCCCCGTTAAAGGTAATCGAGGGAATAGAAAATTATCTCATAAGGAAAAAACTCTCTTCTGTTTCGGAAATAACAGGAAAATTAATTATTAACAGGAAAAAAGGGTGATGGACTGAAAATGAAAAAAATAAGAATCGCTCTCGCAGGATGCGGCAGAATCTCGCAGAATCACTTTGAATCATTCAAGGAACTCAAAGGCAAATATGAGCTTGCCGCGGTCTGCGATATTGTGAAGGACAGGGCCGACTCCGCATCTCAAAAATATGGGGGCAAGGTCTTTTACGACTATTCGGAAATGCTCAAGTACGGCGAATTCGATGTTGTAACTATAGCTACACCGTCTGGAATACACCCTGACCTTGGAATCATGGCGGCAGCGGCCGGAAAGCATGTAGTGACTGAAAAACCGATGGCCGTTGACCTCAAAAAGGCGGATGACCTCATAGATGCCTGCGATAAATACGGGGTAAAGCTTTTCGTTGTAAAGCAAAACCGGCTCAATGCCACAATGGCGCTTCTCAAAAAGGCCGTCGATAAAAAAAGATTCGGCAGGATCTACGCCATGCATGTAAACGTGCTCTGGCAGCGGCCGCAATCCTACTACGACCTGGCCCCCTGGCGCGGAACCTCAACACTTGACGGAGGCTCCTTCATGAACCAGGCAAGCCATTATGTTGATTCACTGCTCTGGCTCGGCGGAGATATTGTTGAAGTTGAGGCATTTACAGCCACACTCGAACGCAAAATAGAAATGGAAGACACCGGTTCGGCCATCTTCAAATTCAAAAGCGGCGCAATCGGCAGCATGAACGTTACCATGCTCACCTATCCCAAAAATCTTGAAGGCTCCGTAATGATTCTCGGAGAAAGGGGAACAGTGAAGGTAGGCGGAACTTCAATCAATCACATAGACCACTGGGAATTCTCCGACTATGACGACGACGACAAGCTCGTGGAGTCCTCAAACTATCAGCCGCCAAACGTCTACGGCTTCGGGCACTCGCCCTACTACGAAAATGTCTTCTCTGTTCTAGAAGGAAAAGACAAGCCGGGAACTGACGGCAGAGAAGGACGCAAGAGCCTTGAACTCATACTGGCGATATATAAGTCCGCCAAAGAAGGGCGCAGCGTGAAGCTCCCGCTCGATACAAACAATAATCTTTAAAAGATCAAAATAGGGGATTGGGAAATGGCATCATATTTCGTACATGAATCAGCTTACGTGGATGAGGGCTGCCAGCTAGGCGATGGCTGCAAGATATGGCACTTCTCGCACGTACAGACCGGCGCCGTACTCGGGAAAAAGTGCATTATCGGACAGAATGTCTACATCGCGGCGACCGCAATACTGGGCAACGGATGCAAAATACAGAACAATGTATCGATTTATGATAACGTCGAGCTGGAAGACGAGGTTTTCTGCGGGCCATCAATGGTCTTTACGAATGTCTTCAATCCCAGGGCCTTCATTGAGAGAAAAAACGAATATAGAAAAACCCTCCTGAAAAAAGGCTGCACCATCGGAGCCAATGCTACAATCGTATGCGGCTCGACAATAGGCGAATACGCGCTCGTCGGCGCAGGC
>MHBG01000044.1:0-12035 GCA_001804785.1 Lentisphaerae bacterium GWF2_45_14 | reverse complement strand
GAACCCCGGGACGCGTCCACGGATGGGTCTGCAAGTGCGGAGTAAAGCTTATTCCCGATTCTTCGGGAAGAGCCGCCTGCCCTGAATGTTCCCTCGAGTACGATATAGACGCTAAATCATGTGTTCCAGCAAATCAAATATAGACACCGAGGTTCATGGAAGACAGCAATAATATCTTTGAGAAATTAAAAAGCGCCAACTTTGATATCAGCAGGGAAAGCACCCTGGAACAGGGACAAAGTATCGGCGAATACAGAATAATATGTCCTTTGAATCTGAGAGGATTCGCGGAACTTTATTTAGCCGTAAGTACCATTACTAAAAAGCCTTACGCTCTGAAACTTATCCCGCCTCTGCTTCCGGCCCTTGATTCTGATTTTGAAAGAAGGTTCGCGAAGTCAAAAGCCGTCATGGATAAGCGGCATGCCCATCACGGGATTTGCTACATTCACGAGACTGGTTCCCAGGACGGATATTACTATATTGTCAACGATTATATAGAAACCATTAAGGGTAAAACCTACTCTCTGCAAGACCGGCTTGAGCGGAAAGTGCGCTTCACTCGCGACAAGATAAAACGGATCTCCCTGCAGCTGTGCAACGCCCTTGAATACGCTCACCACAATATGGACGGGCCCCTTGTACACAGCAATCTTAAACCATCAAACATTATTTTTGACAAGAAAAACAACCCGGTGCTGACAGATTTCAAGGAACTCTACATAATAGGTTATCCGTATTTCATCGATATTGTCAAAGACGCGCTTCACTGTTCCGCGCCATTGTCCGACAATATGAATGGAAGTACATCAGGAAGCCGCCGAATGCTCTGCATCAGCAAATCATTCAGAATGTTCATGGACGCTACGCAGAAGTCAATACTCCACCGGAACCCGCACTCCCAGTTTCCACATATTCTGAAATCTCTAAGAAATGTGTTCACGCTAAAAAAAGCAAAAACGCTCTCTCCTTACGAGTTTGTCCATCATCATACCAATAAGATACTAAACTACAGCCCCGTCATGGAATCCTATGACTATATGAGTCCGGAACAAAAGGCAGGCGAACCACCCACGGAGAGAAGCAACATATACTCGACAGGACTTATAATGTATAACATGCTAACCGGCATAAAGATATCAGGCAACTGGAATCTGCCGTCAAGTTTCGGCTGTGCAAAGTCATGGGACCCAGTGATTTTTAAATGCCTTCAGTTTTCGCCAGAAAACAGGTATGCCACGTTCACCGAACTTAAGGATGCCATAGAAAGAATCACTGAAAAGAGGAGCCTTTTTTATCCCACCGTGCTAATCGGAACAGTCGTGGTAGCTTTGGTGATGGTGCTTGTTCTCTCGTTCGGTTTTATTGAAAATGAAGATAGCAATGAAAATTATTTAATCCGCTTTAAAAGGGGAATACATTCCATATTCGACCCGACATTGCAAAGCAACAGGAGCATATCCAGAATAAAAGTTAGGGTATATGTGGAACCGGCAGATTCCCAAATTGTGCTCAAATCAGAGGATAAAGAAACAAGCTTCACAATATCCGGCAATGAAATGGAAATGATGATCGAGCCTGGCAAATACCTTGTGCATATATCAAAAAATGGATACAAACCCTTTGATAAAGAATTGATGATAAACCCCTTAAGCAATACGCTCGCGGCGCGGCTCCAGAAGGAAGTCAGCTTTTCCGTAAAAGAATATGAAAGCTCCAATCAGGCAGAAGTCCCCAAACATGGCTTGCTTTGGAGGATCTCCGATTTAAAAATGGAACTCATTCCTATTGAACCTGGCGTGGGATTGGAATATCCTATATGGATTGGAAAAACGGAAATAACCCAACGGCAGTTCGAAAATATCATGTGGAAAAACCCAAGCTCCTTTAGGGGAGATGATACGCTCCCCGTCAACGGCATATCATGGAACGATGCTATGGAATTCTGCAAAAGACTGACGGTTAAAGAGCGGGAGGCGGGCCGACTGCCGAAAGGATATATTTACCGACTGCCTCTTGAAATGGAATGGGAATACTGTGCTCGGGCCAAAACAAATACCGATTATTTCTTCGGGGATGACTCATCCAATGCCACAGAATTTATCTGGAGTGAAAAAAACAGCGAACGGGAACCGCACAGAGTGGGAGAGCGGAGACCCAACGCCTGGGGCATTTATGACATGCTGGGAAATATCGCTGAATGGTGCCTTGATTCGAAGCAGGACAAGCCCCCCCCTGACTTGATAATAAGAGATGGCGAAAAAGGCACGCCTGCTTGCTATATTCTGAGAGGCGGCTCGTTTCTAAGTCTTGTTGAAAACACAAAGTGCGATTCAATTGAAAAAATTGACAGTCCAGAATTCCTCGACAGCGGAACTGGGTTCAGAATAGTCATTGCCCCCGAAAAACCACAGGCCGAGATAAAGGAATCTGATTTAAAATGAAACGTTTACGTTGCCGCTTATCCTCATAGGCGGAGCAATCAGTCTTATGCCTCCGGCAGATGCCCAGTCATTATCCCAGGAAATAAAAAGCAGCGGGTCTACCGGCAGTCCCCACTGGTTCATATCGACTATCAGTATTTCCCCGCCTGAAGTGAAATATATGTCAACGACAAGAGTATTGAGGGGAAGAAGCCAAGCTATTTCGTTTATAAAATCATCTGCCATTTGCCAGTAGACGGATGAGGAACCTGATAGCTTCCTGAAATATTTATTCAGCCAGTACTGGCTCATTCCTACAAGCTTCCCGTCCTTTATAAAAAGCCTGAATTCTCTTGAATGGTTCATCCGGCGAAACGGCCTGATACAGATAAAGGAGGACGCTCCGCTCATGATAGAGGTTCTTACTTTAAGGCTTTCCGCAAGCACCATCAGCGCGCTTTCCGGCGAGAAGACCGCGCCGCTTTTATTCTCGAATCTTTCAGTATCCGTCGGCGCGGCCGAATCGACACAGACAAAGGCGTTGCCGCTTATGGACTTCATGGGGAATGTAAGTTTTCTTATAATCTCGCTTGCAGCCGGAGAGCTGAGCTCATCATCAGCGATTGCCGCCATCTCGGAACTGTTAAGTTTGATAAAACTCGTTATAAACGTATAGTTGGCCAAGCTGTGATACCAGTAAGGAATCCCGAGTTTAGTATGCATTTAACGCATTCCCTTTTATAATAAACCTTCATCGTCTTCAGGCGGCGACATCTCTTTTTTAAGGCTATTCAGAACGGTAATCAGATATATGAGCAGGCACGCCAAATAGACGGACTGATATGTAAAAAACGGAAGATTAAACGCCGGAAAAAAGGAGGCTATGACAGTTCCGGGAATGCCGGCATAAACGGCCGTGACACAGAGCCTTTTGAGAGAAAGCCCCGGAATATTATCATTCCCTATCATTGAATAGACCAGAGAGAACACGCCGGAAAAAAGAAACGCTGAAAAAATTATATGGACAAAATATCCTATAAAAGTCATAATGGAAACACCCAGCACGGCATGGCTCGCAAAACTTTTAAACTGTAAATTGTTAAATGGAATATTGAAATTCTGGTAGGGAGCCTTGTTGATTCCGGTGAGCCATGTCTTTATTTCTTTTTTATCAAGAATCTCGACATCCATATTTTTATTTTGAGCGATGAAAGGAACAGCCAGAACTTTTCCGCCTTTTATCTTCAGCCATGCGAATACAATTCCCGGAGTCCAGATTATACCTCTAAAACGATCTTCACCATCGGCCTGGCTTTCTGAAAAAACATCGGCATCCGGCAATAATCTTTCCGGAAAGTAATTAAGGGCAAAATCGTTGCCGAAATCCAACACCCTCGCTTTTTCAGGCTCATTTTTGGGAAGAACGCCATCCCTAGAAATATTTACGTGACCAAAAACCTTCTCAAGAAGCAGAGATACTTCGGATGCCTTTTCCGAATAGAATGAGATATTTGAGAGGGCGATAAAACACGCGCAGAAAAACGCAAGCATTGAATAATGGAGCACGGCTTTCCAGGCAGAGACCCCGATTAACCGGGTAAACACTCCGGTCCCGGAACATACTGAAAAAACTATTTTAAAAAAATTCATTAGAGCAAAGACCCGCCTGCTTTTTTAACAAAACCTTTTTTATGTCCGAGCTTCTTAAGCGTCTCAAGTTTCGGCTTAATATCAGATAGTATTTCCGGTTCAAGCCTGTCGATAAAGAGAATGCCTTCGAGATGATCTATTTCATGTTGAAGAACTCTCGCAAGAAACCCGCCGCATTCGGCCCTGACAAGTTCGCCGTCGATTATTCCCGCTTCAAGGACTATCGATACCGGCCGCTCCACCGGAGCATAGATGTCAGGCACGCTAAGGCATCCTTCCTCGCTGACGTCCTTGACATCGCTGTATGAAATTATCCTGGGATTGATCAGTACCAGCGGCATGCGCGGAAGAAGTTCCCTCTCGCCAGGGGAAAGGAGCATCATGCCGGCATCTTTTTTTATTGCGGCGCAACCGATGGCCACCATGCGTATGTTAAGCCCAACCTGCGGAGCGGCAAGCCCCACGCCGTCGTCAGCGCGCATAGTGTCGATAAGCGCAAAAGCTGTTTTTCGTATCTCATCGCTCACTTCCCTCACGGACGCGGATTTCCTCTTGAGCCCAGAATCGCCGTAAGTCCTTACGTCCATTATGTTTTTCTTCTTCTTAAAAGGAAACATTATATTTCACTTTCCTGCTTTTTGTATTTTTGCCCACGAATCCTTGAGAGAGATTGTCCTATTGAGAACAAGGTTATCCTTCTTCGAATCTTTCAAGTCGACACAGAAGTACCCCACTCTTTCAAGCTGATAAGGAACCCCCGGAATCGCTGATGCGAGAGATGGTTCCAGCTTGGCGTTTCCGATGATACTGAGAGAATCCTTATTCAGGAATTCGGTATATTCGCGGCTTTCATCGCAGGATGGATCTTCACATGTAAAAAGCCTATCGTAGAGTCTGATCTCGGCATCAATGGCATATTTTGCCGAAACCCAGTGAATGGTACCCTTGACGGTTCTTCCGTCAGGAGAGCTTCCGCCCTTTGTATGGGGGTCATAAGTACAGCGAAGCTCCACGACTTCGCCTTCCGCATTTTTTATAACATCCTTACAAGTAACAAAATAACCATAGCGGAGGCGTACTTCCTTTCCTGGAGCAAGCCTGAAATATTTAGGGGGCGGGACTTCTCTGAAGTCTTCCTTATCAATATAAAGCTCTTTTGAAAACGGCACTTTCCGCGAACCCATCGCCGGATCTTCAGGATTATTTATAGCGTCAAGCTCTTCAACTTGGTCATCCGGATAATTTTCTATTACAACCTTCAGTGGGTTAAGTACCCCCATTGCACGCATTGACCTCTTATTGAGATCGTCTCTGAGGCAGTGCTCCAGAAGTGCTATGTCCGTAAAACTGTTGAACTTGGTAACGCCGATGACTGAACAGAAATTCCTTATAGCCTCAGGAGTGTAACCGCGTCTGCGGAGACCGGCGATGGTGGGCATTCTGGGATCGTCCCAGCCGGAAACGTGGCCGCCTCTGACAAGTTCAAGCAACCTGCGTTTGCTCATCACGGTATAGTTGAGATTAAGGCGCGCGAACTCTATCTGCTGCGGGTGGTAAAGTTCGAGTTCGTCAAGAATCCAGTCGTAAAGCGGTCTGTGTATCTCAAACTCCAGCGTACAGATTGAGTGAGTTATTTTTTCGATGGAATCGGAGATGCAGTGTGCGAAATCGTACATCGGGTAGATGCACCACGTTTTCCCTGTGCGGTGGTGCTCCGTATGCATTATGCGGTATATGACGGGATCGCGCATATGGATATTAGCGGAGGCCATATCAATTTTAGCGCGAAGCGTTCTCTCGCCCTCCTTAAATTCACCGTTCTTCATTTTCTCGAAGAGAGCGAGATTTTCCTCGACAGAGCGGCCTCGGAACGGACTTTCTTTACCCGGCTCGGTGAGGGAGCCGCGGTGCGCTCTCATCTCATCGGCGGAAAGGTCGCAGACGAAGGCCTTGCCTTTTTTTATCAGGGTTACGGCAGATTCGTAAAGTTTCTGAAAATAATCGGACGCGAAATAGAAGCGGTCCTGCCAGTCGAATCCCAACCACTTGACATCGGCGACAATGGATTCGATGTATTCGACCTCTTCCTTGACGGGGTTTGTATCGTCCATCCTGAGATTGCAGGCACCATTGAAATCCCTGGCGATACCAAAATTCAGACATATTGATTTGGCGTGTCCGATATGAAGATAGCCGTTCGGCTCGGGAGGAAAACGCGTATGTACATCTCCGCCAAAGCGGTCAGAGGCGTTATCCTCGATTATCATATTTCTTATAAAATCAACCGATATATTGTTCGACGTGGTCTCATTCATGTAAAAAAGTCCCTCTCATATATAATCTATGCAAAAGATATTATTAAATAAAGACACGCGGAATTCAAATTAAAAACATCAATAAAACAGAAAAAACGTTTCAAGCTTGAAAAATTGACAATTACTCATATTGAAGTATTGTAAAAGTTTCTATTTGTGACTGGGAAGGATTATGGATGGAAATAAACACTAAAATTAAATATTCAGCAGACGAAAGACTCCGGATAACAAGAAAAATTACGCTTGCCGGAATATCCGTCAATATTTTCCTAGCTATCGTCAAATTTCTCCTAGGCTTTTTCGGAAGAAGCTCGGCCTTGATGGCAGACGCATGCCACAGCTTGACCGACCTATCGAGCGATCTTATCATCTTTTTCGGAGTAAAGTTCTGGGCTGCCCCCCCGGATAAAAACCATCCATACGGTCACCAGCGGCTTGAAACGGTAGTAACACTTATCATCGCCACATCACTCGCCTCAATAGGTATTGCAATCGGATATGAGGCAATAGAAAAAATTATAAAAGGCGAAGTTTCTCAACCTATGCCGATAACGCTCGTAGGTGCACTCCTCTCGATAGTATGCAAAGAATTTGTGTTCAGAAAAATGAACGCAATAGGCAAAAAAATAAATTCACCCGCCGTGATAGCTAACTCATGGGACGCCCGCTCAGATGCCATGAGCTCAATTCCAGTCGCTATAGCAATATTTGTGGCGCTTCTGAAACCGGAACTGGCGTTTATCGACAGTATCGGCGCAATCATCGTATCAGTATTCATTATCTACGCAGCCTTCTCCATAGCCAAACCCGCATTGTCGGAAGTGACGGAGCGCGCAGCCTCGGAGGATGTCCTCGCACAGATTGAGGAAATTGTCCGTTCCGTGGAGGGAACAAAATCCGTTCACGCCGTCAGAACAAGACACATGGGCGGCGGGATCTTCGTTGACCTTCATGTGGAAGTCGATGCGGAATTGAACGTAAAAGAAGGCCACGAGATCGCATCTGCCGTGAAAAGACGCCTCCTCCAGGAAGGGCCTGACCTTATAGACGTCGTCGTTCACATCGAACCATTCGAACATGAAACATTTCAAGGAAATGTAATATGAACGAGAAAGAAGCAAACAACAAAATTGTCGGCAAATTAGATTTTCATGAAAAAAGATTTGATGACGGAACCTTGTGCAAGCTGGAAATGTATCGCAAATACTTGCGAACTTGGCTTCCTACCTTCCTAAACAATCAGCATGTTGATATTATTCAGATATTTGATTTCTTTGCAGGCCCAGGGTATGATAGCGAGGATAACCCAGGAAGCCCCATTATTGCATCTGAAGAAATTCGGGCAGCTTTGGATTACAATAAGCTTCGACGTAGTGTAGAAATAAAACTCTTTCTTAATGAACTTGATATTGATAAGTATAACTTATTGCGGGACAATGCGAAAATAATAAGAGAAACCAATCCCGAAATAACGGTAATAACTGAAAACAAAAAATTTATAGATATATTTGAACAAGCGTTTCCTTTAATGGAGCAGCCGAGGATTGCAAATTTTCTTTTTCTAGATCAATTCGGAATAAGTGAAATCAAAAAAGATATATTTACTCGCATTATTAATCTTAATAGGACAGACTTTATTTTTTTCGTCTCTGCATCTATTATTAATCGTGTAAAAGGGCATCCGGATATTATAAAACATATACCTCTAATTTCTGAAGATAATTGGCGGCGAATGACGGGGAACAATGTTAATCGCATCTTGAGTGATGCTTATCAGCAATGGATACCTGCTGAGAGAAAATATTTTTTAGGCAATTTTGCTATAAAAAAAGGAGCAAATGTCTATGGCCTTATTTTTGGTTCCGGGCATCCATTAGGGATTGACAAATTTTTGCAAGTCGCGTGGGAAATGGGAGGTGATGCCAACTTTGATATTGATGGAGATAATATTGACGAAAATCAGTTATATTTCCCGGCATTGAGCATCACCCCAAAAAAAATTACTGAATTTGAGCAAGATCTTACATCTGAAATTATGGGGAAATTGCTTTTAACAAACAAAGACATCTATTTTTTTACTTTAAAAAGGGGAATGTTGCCAAAGCATTCTCGTGATTTATTGACATCTCTTAAAAAAACTGGGAAATTGCCCAAGCAGAAACTCAATATATCCTATGATGCATGGAAGAAGCCGGAAATACAACAAATTATTTACAATAAGGAAGATAACTTATGAATGTCGTTTATGAGCCAAAAGGACGAGCTCGTGAATATTCGGAGTTAGCTTGCAACCTTTATATGGGATGTGTCCACGGATGCCGCTATTGTTTTGCTCCTGCATGTATGCGTTCCACCGCTGAAAAATGGCATTCTCAAGTTGATCTGAGAAAAAATGTAATATCTCTTTTTGAAAAAGATGCTGAGAAGCTTATGGGAGATAAGCGACGGATATTATTTAGTTTTTTAAGCGATCCATATCAGCCAATAGAACGAGAAAAACGCTTAACTCGACAAGCTCTTGAAATTGTCGGAAAGTATCGTCTAAAAAGCCAAATTTTAACCAAGGGATGTGCTGATTTAATCTCGGAAGACTTATCTTTAATGAAGCGAGTTAAAACTCAATTAGGTATTACATTATGCTTTGTCGATGATACATCCCGACAGGAATGGGAACCTAATGCATCAACAGTAGAAGATCGTTTGAGTATTTTAAAAATGGCTCATGCCGAAAAAATATTCACTTGGGTAAGCTTAGAGCCAGTAGTTGATCCGGCCCAAGCGCTTGAAGTAATCCGTATCGCTGCTCCATATGTAAACTTTTGGAAAATTGGAAAATTAAACCACATGAAGGCGGTAGAAGCCGGAGTTGATTGGCGAAAATTCCGCAAAGATGTCAAGAAAACACTGGCCGCCGTTGGCGCAAGTTTCTATATAAAAGAGGACTTGCAAAATATTTAATCCTCAATCAAATATAGAAAAAACAAAAAAGGGGTATATGAAATGAAAAAAACTCTCGCAATCATCTTCGCGGCAAGCATTACATTTAGCGGATTCGCGCAGGACATCAAACTCGCGGAACCTGCAAAGACGGGCGGAATGCCGCTCATGAGCGCGCTCGCGGCACGAAAATCAACAAGAGCATTCAGTCCCAAAGAAATACCCTCCCAGACGCTTTCAAACCTGCTGTGGGCTGCATCGGGACTCAATCGCGAAAACGGCAAAATGACCGCCCCGACCGCATGCAACTGGCAGGAAATCGAAATATATGCGTTCATGAAAAGCGGCGTATATCTGTACATGCCTAAGGAAAATATCCTTAAAAAATGCCTCGAAGCCGACATGAGAGCCATGGCCGGAATACAGGATTTTGTGAAGACAGCACCAGTCGTTCTCGTTTACGTTGCCGATAGAGCAAAGATGAAGGGACGCGACGGCAAGGACGCCGATGAGAAGGCGAAGGATTTCTATTGCTGCACCGATACCGGATTTGTAAGCCAGAACGTTTATCTCTTCTGCGCATCGGAAAAACTCAACACGGTGGTGCTCGGCCTCGTGGACAGAGTGGAACTCGAAAAAGCCCTAAAACTCTCCAAAGAGAAAAAAGTCATCCTCTCCCAGCCGGTAGGACTTCCCCCTGAAGTTCAGCCCGCTCCGTAATAGAACAGAAATATCGAAACAGCGGCAGCCAATCTCAACAGAAAGGCGCCGCCGTTCGCTTTCATATAAATCTTATGAATTACCAGGCCAGCGGATATCTTTCCATGGAGATACGAGGGGTTCATTTTGAGGTTTAACGAGTTCACCGTTTTTTGTCCAGGAAGATTCCCGTTTTTCCAGTTCGGAAACGAGATAACCGCGCCATAATTCTATTTCATCGCGGTATGCAGGGACATCTGCCATGTTTTTAAGTTCGCCGGGGTCTTTTTCAAGGTCGAAAAACTGCTCTACACCGATTCTGGGAAGCCATACAAACTTGCGTTTCCCATCTGTCACATATTGCATTTCCTGTTCTTCGGAATAACAGCGGCAATGTTCGCCATGTATATATTTTCTCCAATTTTCGACAGGCCCTTCCATCGCCTTGAGGAGACTCACGCCGTCTACCGAAGACGGTATTTCAAGTCCAGCGGCATCGAGGAGCGAGGGCATGACATCGCGAAGTTCTACTACTTCTTCAGCAACTGGTCTTGTCTTTTTCCCGCCGCCCAGCGGGGGTGTAATGAAGAAAGGAATCCTTGAACTGCCTTCGTAGGCGTATGTTTTTCTCCAGAGATTGTGGTCGCCCTGCATATCTCCATGGTCGGAAGTGAAGACAAACCATGTATTCCGGTATTCTTCCTGCCGGCTCAGGTAATTTATAAGCCTGCCGACCTGCTGGTCTATGAAAGATATTTCACCATAGTATCCGGCGCGCGCCCGATGTATTTGTTCAGGTGTCATCTTCCCGCGCCAGGCATTCGGATCAGCTGCTGTTTCGGAATCATCATGCATGGATGCCCATTCTCCGACACAAGCCTCCGGAAGTTTCTGATTATTGTAAAAATCAAACCAGTACTTGGGAGGCACGTATGGAGAGTGAGGTCTGGCGAATGAAATATTCAGAAAGAACGGCCTGTCTTTATCTCTTGTTTTCAGAAAGTCTATTGCCCGGTTCATCGTCCAGTAAGTCGGATGAAGATATTCTTCTGTGTGCCACGGTCTCGCGTGCCAGGAATTCCAGTTGACTCCGTGATCTTCCGGACTTACGTTCGGATTAGCATTTTCCCTGAACCATCTTCTGTATTCCGAATCGTCCATCCTGCTGGATTCGTCGAGTTCGGTTGATTCAAAACCCATTGACGCGCGCTGAGGGGAAAAATGCCCTTTCCCTACCATGTGGGTACGGTATCCCGCCTTCGTAAACTCACCGGCCATCGTATGCGGAAAGTCGCTTGGGGTCTGCCCCTGCCCCCACCCCATACCGAGTACCCCTGTGTGCCACTGCTCCTGTCCTGACCACAGCGCCGCGCGTGCCGGAAGGCATGACGGAACGGCAGAATAGGCGTGGCAAAAGTTGGTTCCTTTTGATGCCAGAAAGTCCAGATTCGGAGTTTGAATTACATTGTTTCCGTTACGCCCCAGGCAGTCCCCGCGCATCTGATCAACGAAGATAAAGATTACGTTAGGCTTTTCCATTTTTTTGCTATCCTTCCTGTTTTTTGTCATTCTATCGAGAGGAATTTTCCGGCTTCGCAAAGCATATCCTGAACGAGTTCCTTTTCATCTTGGAAGCTGAGATTGAGAAAACAGCCCAGCGCGAATACGCCCGGGATATTCCTGAATACCAGAGGAACGGCGAACTGCTTTGACGAAAGGCTGTTTTCCTGTTGCTGGAAAGCATAGCCTTTCCTGCGTATCTCGCCTGCTCTTTCTAGCATTTTATTGTAATCCATGATGGTATATTCAGTAGCTTTATAGGCTAGTCCGAGACTGAAAAATTCTTTTATTTTCTTATTGTCCAGCATGGAAATAAATAACTGCCCTTGTGCGTTCACATTCATTTTAGTTGTTACAACCCCCGGAGCCCTCGTTTTTACGCCATTAGAGGGTTCATGCTTTGACCGCCATACTATTTTAAAAGGGTCTTCATATTCGTACACGACAAATG
>MHBG01000043.1 GCA_001804785.1 Lentisphaerae bacterium GWF2_45_14 | reverse complement strand
CGAGCGTGAGAGTATAGAGTATCAACGCCATTATGACAGCCGAGACAATGATCAGCAGTATCCGGAAGAGCCCTAACTGGCGGCGCGCCTTGTCCACCATTCCCCTAAGGAGAAGCTGCCTCTGCTCTTCGACAGTATAGACAGACACATCCGGCCATGTCGAAATACTCGCTGCGACCGCCGCCGGATCACAACCGGGCGCAACATTTACCAGTATGGCGCTGACCATCGAATACCCGAGCGCGGGAATGGCCGATGACGCGCCTCCCGCCCGTTCGAGCATCTGCGGACGGGTACTCCCTAAGTCCGTAGCCAGAAGGCGTTTGATGCGGGCGGTTCGTTCCGAACGGATAGCCTCTCCGGGCTGATCGAACTGCACGGACTGCGCGTCGGAGCGTGTCAGAAAGGCCATCGAGTCGCCGGAGGACGAACTCATGTGCTGAGTCAGACCCACGACCGTATAAATGTTTTTGCCCAGCGGAATTCTATCTCCGGCCTTCAGCCCTGAAGATTTGTCCACGACCATCTCATAATGGGATTGTCCGAGCGTCCGCCCGGCTACGATTGGAAGCCACTGTCCCTTGTCGGCCGGCCACGACAGTCCCTGAATTGTCAGGCGCAAAGGTTTCCCGTTGTATTCCCGCTGGATGGTATGCGAAATAAAGCTGTTGGCGCTGAGTACGCCGGGAACGGCAAGCACCCTGTCCTCGACATTTCGCGGCAGACGCGAAATCTCGGCGAACGGGCCGCGTGTCCCCTTCTGTACGATCCACAGATCGGCGCCAATCCTGTTTACCAGCAGCGTGGCGTCCTCAACAAGTCCACGGTAAATGCCGCCCATTCCCATAACGAGCATCAGGAGCAGGCCTATGCCGAATGTGGTCAGCACGAAGCGTCCCATATTGTGACGAATGTCTCTAAGTGCGAGATTCATGGTCTATCATATTTTACGGCGCGTCCGTCCCGCGGCAAAGCGGAACCGGGCAAAACACCTATCACGGTTTGTCCTTCGGTCAGGCCGCCGTTTATTTCCACATTGCCGCGACCGCTCAGGCCTAACGAAATCTTCCGCCACTGTGCTTTGCCGTTGACGTCAAGCATAACGCCAGCTTCCTTGCCGCGCCATATCACAAAATTCTGAGGAATAAAAACAACGCCGTTTTTTCTTTCCGTTTCGATATATACTTCGGCGCGCTGCCCGACCGCCCATCTTTCAGGTAATCTCTTAATTCCTACATCCGCAATGAATTCCCTTGTTTCCCTGTCGGTTTCCGAGGCAAGCCGTAAGACCTCTCCTTCCAGAAACTTTCCGGGACTGGAACGAAAGACGACACGTGCCGGCTGTCCGGTTTTCAACAGGTTCATTGCCGTTTCGTCAACCCAGGCTGAAATCCACAATTGCTCCGTTGAAACGACATCCATTATCGAAGTCCCCGGCACAATAACGGCTCCGGGATCGCGGTTGCGGCGCACCACAAGCCCGTCGAAAGGGGCGTAAAGTTTCGTATCGCTCAAACGTGCCTGCCAATAACGCAGACTCGCTTCGTTTTTCGAGACGTTCCGTTCCGCTTCTATTTTCGCCAGCTGCGCGCGGTTCAGGTTCGATTCCGCGACATCTCTGGATTCGACTGCTTTTTCCAGTTCGTTTTCCGCGACCGCATGACTCTTGCGCAGTGTCGATATCCGTTCAAAATTGGAACGAGCCTTGACTGCCGTTGCATTCGCGCTTATGATGTCGGCTCCCGTCCTGTCAACTGTCGCTTTCACTGCGGCAAGGTCGGCCTTCGCAACTTCCACCTGCTGAATCAGATCGGTATCGTCAATACAGGCCAGGAGCTGGCCTTTTGCTATCTTGTCATTCTGATCGGCAAGAACTTTTGTCAGCAGCCCGGAAATTTCAGGACTTATGGAAGCTCGCACTTTCGCTTCAAGCGTACCCGTTCCCATTACTTCGTTTACAACCGACCCTCTGGCAACTTTATGCGCCTGCACCTCGACCGGAGAAAAGCGCACCCAGTAAAAAACAGCACCTGCAATTATCAGGAATATAAATATTTTTATCGCAAGCCTCTTTTTCATATTTCGTCTTTCATTTTGTCCATTTATGAAAAACTTAGACCGTAAATGTGGTTTATACAATAATATATGCCGACTGCGATAAACAATATTCCCGCCCCGTAACGGACAAAAAGTTCCACTTTAGTAAGGCAGTTGAAAGCCTTTCCAAGATATTCTCCTCCAAATGCGATAAGAAAAGAAAATACGATCACGGGCAGTGCCGTTCCGATACCGTAAATAGCAGGAAGAATAAAACTGCTTCCATTGCTTATTGACAGCGGAATCAGCGCTCCGAAAAAAAGCCCGGCCGAAACAGGGCAGAACGATAAGGCGAACAATGCCCCGATCGGAAGCGCCGCCCATGCCCCTTTTTCTTCCGCATGCTTTTGCAGTTTATGATGGCTCAGAAGGGCTAAAGAGAACCCTGAACCCAACATTCCCAGCAGCGCCATTCCAAGTACTATCAGAAGAGGACCAAGAATCTCATTGAGGTATTTCTGCAGAAAACGGGACACCTCACCGCTTGCAAGCGTGCCTGAAACAATAGCGGCACCAAGCAGAACATAAGTAAAGGTCCGACCGGCCGTATACAAAAAACCTGAGAAAAATACCCCTCGGTCATTCCCTACCTGACGACCTATAAATGAAATTGCGGCAATGTTTGAGGCCAAAGGGCAGGGACTTATCGCGGTCAGGATTCCGAGCCATAATGCCGAAGAAAGGATATACCATGTCATTGCGAATCCTCCTGCCTAGTCAGGAATGGTTCGATAGCTTTAATTAGATAATCATTGAATTCTGCCGGTTTGCCCATTAAAGTCCACACGTCATCCAAGCGCTTGTAGCTCAGAATATTACCGTCTCTCTCTTTCGCGACTACAACACAGCTTGAAACGATGTCGAATTCCTTAGCCAGCTTTTCATTCTCCTGAAAATTCACTTCCGAAAAAATTATTTTTTTGTCCCGTATTTTCCCGGCAAACTTTGATTCAAGCAATTCCTTTGTCATCTTTTCAATAGTGTTACAGGTAACACAGCGGAATGTCGCGTGCATGTAATAAACATGGACCAGCTCAGTTCCAGTTTCGCTTTTCTGCCCGTTCTCCGCATGCGGGACACTGCGTTTGCCCAGCGCGAAACCGATGCTGATAAAAACAAAGATCAGAAGCAGATTTTTAACTATGTTTTTGATTCTACTGCGCATAGACTATTTTTTCTCTTCAGATTTCTTTTTCATCCATTCAAAATCACATCCAAGCGCTTTCCATTTTTTGAGTATATCTGCCTTGGAAATAAATCCGGTATGCCTCCAGAGTTCTTTGCCGTTTTCGTCAAAAAATATCTGCGTGGGAATGCTTTCTATTTTATATTTGCCCGCCTCGGCAGCATTTTCCTTCTGCCACACATCAATGAATTTAACTGTAAAAATTCCTTCATACTCTTTTTCCAGTTCTTCGAGTATCGGGGCCATCATCTTGCAGGGAATACACTTCTTAGCGCCGAGGTCCAGAAGCATGGGAAGTTTTGTCTCTAATGGGGTTCCCTCTTCTGCGCTTTCTTCTTTTCCACCTGAAGGGTCTACTCCGCAGCACTGGGCTGAACTCCTTGAACTCCAGAATAATACAGATAAAACAATACAGACGGCAAATACATGTTTTAATATGGATATATTCATTTCAGCAATCCTTTTATTTCTTCGACCGAAGACGCTTTCCCGACGACTTTCACTGCACCGTCAACAACCAGTGTAGGGGTCATCATAACACCAAACTCCATTATTTTATTGATGTCTGTAACCTTTTCCAGTTCATAATCCAACGCAAGTTCTTTCGCCGCAGCTTCCGCATTTTCGGCGAGTTTCCTGCACTTTGGACATCCCGTTCCAAGCACCTGAATCTTCATTTTGATCCTCCATAGTTATTATCCGAAGAAAGCTCCGAATATCATTCCCGTTGTTGTCGACATTATTATTACAAGCGATACAAAAACAACTGTTTTTTTAGTGCCCATCACGCTTCTTATTACCAGCATGCTGGGCAAGCTCAGTGCCGGCCCGGCAAGAAGAAGCGCGAGTGCCGGCCCCTTTCCCATCCCATTTCCTATAAGGCCCTGAAGAATCGGGACTTCTGTAAGGGTGGCAAAGTACATGAAGGCTCCGGCAAACGATGCGAAAAAGTTGGCGCGCAACGAGTTGCCCCCGAGAGCCTTTTGAACCCAATCCGAAGGTATAAGCCCTTCGTGTCCTGGTCTTCCGAGGAGGGCGCCAGCTATAAGTACTCCGAAAAGAAGGAGCGGCAATATCTGTTTTGCAAATGACCATGTGGAATAAAGCCATTCACCTGAGTCATTCCTTTTTTTTCCTTTGAAAAATGGGACAAGTATCATTCCAAATGCAGTAAGTAATGCGAATGTAATAAACCATTTTGCGGCATAAATATTTGCCCATAAACCCGTGGATTCTCCAGGCTTTCCCCAGTTTGCGAAAACAAGAATACCTGTTATCGAAGCGAAAAAAATCGCGTTAAGCCAGAGCGGACGTTTTACTTCCATTTCCGGCATCGCTGCCTGCGCGGCGGCTTTCGCCTCTTCTTCTTTTCTGAAAATAAGGTGCATCATGAGTCCGATAACAATACTGAAAACAATGGCTCCGACCGCCCTTGCTATTCCGAGTTCCAGCCCCAGTATGCGTGCCGTCAGTACGATAGCCAGAATATTTATTGCAGGCCCTGAATAAAGAAATGTCGATGCCGGCCCGAGTCCTGCGCCCATCTTGTATATCCCTGCGAAAAGGGGTAGTACGGTGCACGAGCAAACCGCAAGTATTCCGCCGGATACCGATGCCACGCCGTATGCAAGAATTTTATTCGCTCTCGCTCCGAGATATTTCATCACGGATGCCTGGCTGATAAATACCGATATTCCTCCCGCAATAAAGAATGCGGGGACAAGGCATAATAGGACGTGTTCGCGCGCATACCATTTTACCAGATAAAACGCCTCCATAACCGCATTGTTGAAACGGTCCGACCCAACAGGGAGATAAAAACAGACCGAAAATATTCCCGCTATGAGAAGAAGATTTTTAAATTCGTCTTTCCAGTTCATTTCAACATCTCCATTTGGGATTTGACCCCGGACTTTATAACACTCTCTAGGCAGTCCATAAAGCGGACAGCGCAAGGCATCTGCAACGTATAAAATACCTGCTGCCCCCTTTTGTCATCGCTTACGATACCAGCCTGTTTCAAGACGGTGAGGTGTTTCGAGACTGTTGAAAAATCGGCATTCGCAAGTTCCACGAGTTCGCATACGCAGCATTCGCCATCTTCTGAAAGCTTTTCTATTATCATAATTCTTGTGGGATGGGCGAGCGCTTTGAGGATTTTCGCCTTTGCATCAATCATCATTTTCTTTTTTCTATCAATCATAAGAAACCTTATTTGCTTATTTGGTATAATAGCCAAATATTCGGAAAAGTCAAGTCCTTTTCTATTTTACGGAATTTATTCTGCGTCGGGCGCGGTGTATTTGCTTTTCCTGTTTATGTCAAGCCATCTTCTGTGTGTCCAGGGCCACTGTTCGGGATATTCGCGTATGATTTCCTCGATTTTGTCGGTGTACATCTGTGTCACTTTTTTGACATCAGCTTCCTTGTCTCCGCTGGGTTTCTCGTTGATGGCCTCTTTAATGTTGAAGGTGAAATATCCCGGCGTTTTTGTACGAAGCAGGGCGACTACTATTATCGGGATTCCAGTTTTCAGGTGCAGGATTGCCGGCGAAACATGCGTTCTTGCGGGATGTCCGAAAAAGCTTGTTTCAATTCCCTCGGAGCTTGACGCGTGCTGATCAGTCACGATTGCGATGGATTCGCCTTTTTTCAATGCCGAGAGCAATGACTTGATTGCGCCTTTCTTCAGGCAGCTGTTATGGTTGTGGTTGTTCACTCTTTTGTAAAAAAATCTTTCGAGCTTTACGTTAGCCATGGGACGCATTACCGAGAGAAGGGGGATTCTGGAAGTCATCGTATAGGTTATTCCAGCAAGTTCCCAGTTGCCGGTGTGCGAGGTTACTATGATTGCGGGCGAGGTTTTCTCTCCGGTAAGAAATTTTTCTATCGATTCCTTATCTCCGGAATAACTTACTTTTTCCTTCAGGTTTTTAGGCGTAAGTATCTGATCCATTTTGACAATTTCCACAGCAGTTTGTGCGTAATTTCCAAAATTTATCTTTGCCAGTCTTACGGCTGCGCTATGATCCGTTTCTATTCCGGCATGAAGAATATGCTGTATGGTCCTCTTTCTTCTCCGCGAATCGGTGTAGAAATAAATACGAAAGATTAGTTTAGCTAGAAAAATTGCGATGCGAAGAGGGATCATTCTTATAATCTTAAATCCTGCAAGAGTAGCGAAATACTCAAGATTGGTGCGGAATACACCTTTTTCTTTTTTTGACATCTTAAAACCATTTCTGTCGAATATTGTTTAACACAATTTCAACTTATGCTTCTACAGTAACAAATACGAAATGATGGAATTCCAATCATAGTTATATTTTGAGGATTTCCATCCACAGAAAGATACTGCCTCATCGGATTTATTCAATCAAAATAGAAGGGAAAAGACCTTTTATTCAGTCTTCGCCGTGGAGGGCGCGGAGTTTGACCTTGGCCTCCTTAAGCAGAGAGCGTGCGGTATGGTCTATGGAATAACGTTCCAGGTAGACGACCTCTTTTATCCCGGCATTGATTATCATCTTCGAGCAAAGCAGGCAGGGACTGAAAGTCGTATAGAGGATCGAGTCCTTCACAGCTATTCCGTGGTAGGCCGCCTGTACTATCGCGTTTTCTTCGCCGTGACTGCAAAGGCATTCTCCGAGTTTTTCCCCTGACGGCGTATCGGAGGCACAGCGCGGGCACCCGCCTTCGAAGCAATTCTTTATTCCGCGGGGAGTCCCATTGTAGCCGGTGGAGATTATCCTGTTGTCCCTCACTATTACTGCGGCTACCTGACGGCGCGAGCAGTTGCTGCGGGTAGCGGCAACCTCGGCGATGCGCATGAAATAGTTATCCCAATCCGGCCTCTGAATTCCCGTGTTTTTCGACATATCTTTTCGTCTGCCTTTATTTGACTGATTCGACCAGTTCTCCCGGTACGGGTCTGGTCGCAGAGTCAAAATATACACCCTCACCATACGTCGACGCAAGGCCGGAAGGGCGGCGTTTTTCAAAAAGGATATTGTCGATTACGCAGTTTGAGGGGTTTATGTAGAGTTCTGAGACGGCATAACCATAGCCCTCATAGCCGGTAAAGATGTCAATCGTTACTCTTTTCCCAAGGTTTTGCTTCTTTATTTTAAAAGTTTTGTCGAGGCGGTCCTTGAGGTTTTCGGGTCCACAGATCCTTAGCGACGCATTACTGCCGGAGTGCTCTTTAAGGTCGAATGAAACGGTATACCAGCCGGGGATTATCGGAGACTTCGTGAAATTCAGTGTCTTGTCCCAAAGGTTGTATATTCTTACACCTGTATTTTTGTGCGGAATGGCAGGCGATTTATCCGTTATTCCGATGGCATTCATGATTGCGTCCGCATGGATTTTTGCGATTATTTTGTAACCTTCCGGCGTAGGGTGGAGGAGAATAAGTTTTTCCCATCCCGGAATTTTTCTTATCGGGTTTTCAAATTCTATCCACATAACTTTATCGGCTGGAAAGAGACCTTTTTCAAAATCACTTCTGAGTATTTTATTGACGGCGGAATTTGTTCTGTCTCTGAGCGGATTATCGGTAAAACAGGGAAGGATGCTGCAAAGGAAAACTTTCCGAACACCTTTCTTGTCAAGCAGTTTTGATACTATTTCCTTTATGCTTACGGCGGTCTCGGATGCTTTTTCTTCAATCTTACTTTCGTCCCTTATTCCGGTATCATTTGTCCCGATAAGGAGAGAGTAATAAGGGCAGTCCGGGATTTCCGTCATGCGGGCGAGGACTTTCCGTGTGTTGTTTCCGCCTTCGCCGGCGTGACTGTAACCGAATTTTGCGCTATGGGTACCTATAAAGGCGAAGGAAGGAAAGTTTTCGAGGAGATATTTTCGCCAGCAGTCGCCTTCTCCCGCCCACGTAATACTGTCGCCAATCATACAAAGTGGGATCTGTGAGGGTGTTGATGCCTCCTGATATGAGAACTCGGAACTCATTTTCTTTAACGATTTTGAAACTGTCTCCACATTGTTATCATTTTCTTTTTCGGAAGACATTTCTATTTTGAGGTTCCGGTTTTCACCCTTTTTCAATGAAATATCCAGAACCTGAAAGCCTTTCCAGGGCCCCCATATGGAGTTTATGCCGGAAACGTCAAGACAGTTATCGTCAATGTATAATCTGACGACCGAGCATGAGGCTTTAGCGGGGGGAGCCGTGATGGTGGGAACGTCTCCGGCGTGCGCCATATACTCGAGCTTTTTCACGTCAGGACTGGCTATGATGTAAAAATGAATCTCGTCATCGAAGGCGTTTAGGGTCACGAATAGGCTGCTTCCGTTAAAGCGATATGAAATCTCACCGAGTTGACAAGTCCCTTTCAACGTAGCATCATCCTGAACGCTGAGGGCCGAAAGCGCCGGTATGTCGCCCTCTTCACATAAATATGAAGCGGCCGGAATATCTTTTGAATTTGCGAGAAACTCTGAGCCACCGGTCGTAAGGTTCGTGATATATCCATTTTTTCCTACGACAACGCGGCTTTCTCCGGACCTGAAAATCCAGTTTCCGTTCTCATTTACGGGTTTGACTATTGTTTCTCCCGCCTCAGCCGTGGATATAAAAAATGAAAAGGCCATTAAAATTTTTCCTACTGAAAAGATATTCATAATTCAAAACTCTCCATATTTTTCCTGTTTACCAATATAGTTCCTTAAATTCCCTATGTATTTAGCTGAAACAATCTTTATTTTGCTTGTCACGATCATTTTCCATACGCGGAAAAATTACTTTTCGCACTTGCAGATAAAAAAATTGAATCTAACATATTAGCTGATTACATGGAAAGGAATGCCAAAATGAATGAAATACCGGAAATAATGACCGAGAGGCTTCATCTGCGCGGTTACAGAATGGAAGACGCGCCTGAACTTGTCTTAATAGTCAATGACAAAGAGATAGCTTCGACTACTCTTAGAATACCGTTTCCTTACGCATTGAAGGATGCCGAGGAATGGATTTTGTCTACAGAAAGGAAACTCGTTGAAGACAGCGAGATAAACTGGGCCATTACCAACCGCTTCAGCAATAAGCTTCTCGGAACAATAACTCTTGTGCTCAATAAAGAAAACGGCAATGCCGAATTCGGTTATTTTATAGGTAAAATGTTTTGGGGCAACGGATACTGTACCGAGGCCGCAAAAGCTGTTCTCAAGTTCGCTTTTGAGGACCTCAAACTTCATAGAGTCCACGGAAGCCACATGAAGAAAAACCTGGCCTCCGCGAAAGTCCTCCTCAATATAGGGATGAGTTATGAGGGGACACAGTGGGGACATATTAAAAAATGGGACCAATTCGAAGATATCGTCCTTTACGGCATGCTTAAAGAAGATTGGGACAGGCTCAATTCGCCGGCCTTTAAATGAAATCTGACAAGGCCGTCATAATTGCTGCCGGCGGCAGCGGGAGAAGATTTGGAGAGCAGAACAAGCTTTTTGAAATGCTTGGAAACATGCCTGTCTTTCTGCATTCAGTGAAAAACTTTCTTGAAGTCTGCCCGCCTGAAAATATAATCATAAGCGCGCCCCCGGAAGAAAAGGAGCGCTTTATTGCCGATATTGATAAGTATCTGTACGGCAAGGATTTTAAAATAGTTCCCGGCGGAAGCGAACGGATGATTTCCGTTAAAAACGCACTGGATATTCTTCCCGAAAATATCAAGTATGTCGCGGTGCACGATGCTGCGCGCCCGCTGGCTCCGGCCTCCCTTCTGATGGAATGCTTCAGAAAGGCCGAGGAGCACGGAGGGGCTGTTGCCGCAAAACCTGTTACCGATACCATAAAGCGGGCCGATTCGGAACAGTTTATTGTCGAGACTCTTAACCGTTCCGAACTCTGGGCCATGGAAACACCGCAAGTATTCAATCTCGCGCTTTTCAGGGAAGCTTACGAAAACGCCCTTGAAGCAGGGAAGATTTTTACCGACGATGCCGGAATAATGGAGTTTTCCGGGCACAGAGTTTTCCTCGTCGTGAATCCATTTCCCAATATAAAAATAACCTACGCCAGCGATATTGTGCTCGCAGAATCATTCTCTCCTCCACACAGCACGTTGTAACAAAAAAACTCTGCTTATTTGTGTTTATGAAGGGGCCTGCTTTTTTCGGAATTTTCTTTCTTCCCCCCCTTGAATTTATACTCATAAAAATTATATTGCACATGATTTTGGTAAGAGGCAAGTTTTTGCCCATACTGCCGCTTATATCTGTCCCTTAACTGGTTAAATCTGTGAGGAGCTTTAAGATGTTTAAGAAAAGATGGCATGACAGCATGATCATAGATCATGTCATGTCCCGTTGTGACAGGGAACCTTTGAATTCATACTACTACGCTACAACATATCCTGATGTGTATGCGGCTGCGGAAAGAATCTTCGGCTCATGGCGTGAAACTATTGAGGCTTGCGGCTTCAACTATGATGAAATCAAGAAGTATCGCGAGTGGTCCCGCGAAAAAGTGATAAGCGAGATCAAGAAGCTTCACAAGAACAAGGAGTCAATAAACTCGAAATATGTTCAGGACTTTCATAAGCCGCTTTATATGGCCGCGGTAAAAAGGTTTAAAAATTGGGGCGATGCTCTTTCCGTGGCAGGTATAGACTACAACAAAATCAGGCTGCGGAGAAAAATGTCACCCGGCGAGATTAAGCGCGAGATACTTGAGCTTTATAAGAAGAATGTGGACTTGGCTTATCCGCATATGAGAGATAAGTTCCAGTATCTCCTTGCGGCCGGCATGAAAAAACTCGGAGGAGGCAGCTGGGCCAAAGCCCGCAAAATGGCCGGAATAAAGGCCAACTACCGACTCCCAAGGTATAAGCGATTCTCTGGCAAAAAGTCAAGAGGCTATCACCAACCAAGTCTCGGTATCTAGTAAATTTTTCGGCCGCCTGCTCACGATATCGGGGACTGTTAGATGAAACAGATTCGGGAGATGCATTGATCGAAGCTTTCCTGACCGCTTATTATATCGATTTCAACCCTCAGAAAGCAGATAGATACATCGCGGCGGTCGAGTCTCGGGATTCTCACGGCGTCTTTTTCTGTTGTGACTATCAGTTCGGCTCCCTGGTCTTTTGAAAGGTTTATAAAGTCTATTACCTCCTGCTGGCGGAAGCGGTGGTGGTCTGCAAAACTTTTGCGGCAAAGAATGTTACCGCCCAGCTCTTCAATGAACTTTTCAAAGCTGTCCGGGCAGGCTATTGCGCTGAGAGCGGCAACCTTTCTGCCCTTGAGGTAATCAAGCGGAAATCTTTTTTCCTTGACGTATACGTCTTCAAGGTAAAGCGGCTTGTGGCAGCATTCTATTATTTCCGCACGGCGGTTATGTTTTCTCAGGAAAGATTTTAGGAATCTTATGTGCTTTCCGCCGTTTGATTTGGTAAGGAATATGTAATCCGCACGGCGCAAATTTTTTATAGGCTCGCGAAGAAGGCCGCGCGGGAGGACGTGGTGGTTATGGAAGGGGTTTGTGGAGTCCACGAGCATTATATTTATATGGGGCTTGAGGTCGAGGTACTGGAACCCGTCGTCCATGATGAGTATATCGGTTCCAAACTCTTCTACGGCGTAGATGCCGGACTTCACCCTGTCCTTGTCTACGAGTACCACGACGTTTTTGAGGTTTGACGCGAGCATATAAGGCTCATCCCCGGCAAATCTGGAGTCTAGCAGCAATTTCTTGCCGTCTGAAACGATTTTTGGAGGCACGGTTCCCTTCTTTGATGCGAATTTTTGCCGAAGCCTCGTGATAATCGAGCGCTCTTTGCTTCTGTAGCCGCGACTGAGAACGGCCACCTTTCTCCCTTTATGACTCAGAGTTTTGGCAAAGACCTCTACTACCGGGGTTTTTCCCGTGCCGCCGCATGTAAGATTGCCGATACTGACCACGAGACAGCCAATTGCCCTGTTCCTTATAATACGTTTTTCGTAGAGCCAGAGCCTGAATTGGACAGCGTGCCTGTAGAATCTTGAAAGAAAGAATAGCAGCCCGCTTATCAATTTGTCGCGAGGTTCATGCCGCTTTTCATTGATTATATCAAGAAAATATTGTTCGAGATTTTCAAAAATTTCCCGTATCGTCATCCGAGTCCGCCTTTAATAAAAATATACGGGACTTAAAATAAGGTTAAAGAGGGCTTATTTCAATCTTCTGCCCATAATAGTTTTTCAGTAGAGCCATATGTGGTCTAGGCTATCGTTAGCTTTTTCTTCGCTATGTCTTTCCCTTATAAATTTCGCGGGAATCCCGGCGACCACGGTGCCAGGTTCGACATCTTTCGTCACAAGTGAGCCTGACGCGACTATAGCGCCTTCGCCGACCATAACCCCGGGGAGTATTGTCGCTCCTGCGTAAATTTTCGCATAATCCTTTATCACAACTTCTTTGTAGTCCCTTGTTATGTGGGAAGACTCCGAGTGCGAATGGGTAAATATCTTAACGTCCTCGGCGATACACGCCTGGTTCCCGATGCTTATCCCACCCTTGGAATCAAGAAAAATATTTCTGTTGAAAAATACCCTCTCGCCGACCGAGATGTTCTGTCCGAAATTGAACCGCACATTTTCTTCAGAGATAAGAGCCGCGCCGCATTTCTTAAAAAGCTTTTCCGCAATCGCGCGCCGGAAAGGAATTGAAAAATTCACTATCAGACAGAGCGGCAGCTTGTCAAAACTGTCCCACAGAAAATGAAGACAGCGCTGTTCGAGCGTAAAAGGGCAGTCATGACCCTTTGGAAGGCACTCGCTGTAAAGAGATCCTTTTTCAAGATATTCCGCCGGATATTCAGGAGCATGCAGCTCTTTCATTATCCGCATCGTCTTGACCGGATCGAGTCCCGAATTGATAAGTTCTTTTACTAATCCAAGCTTGCCGTTGAAAATTTCAGGCATTTTTTATTCCTCCGCTTCCTTATACACAATACGACAAACCCCTTTTATTCAAGGGAAATTCTCGGGAAATAAACGGTTTCAATGTTGACTTTACCATTTCTAATGTTAAAATAACAGACATGAACACGTCAGATAAAAGAAAATCAATAGCGGCAATAGCGGAAAAATGCGGCGTAAGCCCCATGACTGTCAGCCGCGCCCTAAGAAACAGTTCCGCAGTAAAAAGCGAAACAAAAGAGAAAATACTTGCGGCTGCCGAAGCATTCGGCTATAGCGGACCGCTTAAATCAGGCCGTCCTGCGGCGTCGGACGGGAAAACGAGGGCTTTCGTCGAAATAATAATAGGCAGCTCGGGAAAAAATCTCGCGATGTTCTATTCCGAGCTTCTCACAAGCATCGAACAGGAATTGTCGATACACGGTTACGATTGCGTAATAAGAACTTGCGGAAACGACTACGCTCAATTCGTCTCACTTCGGGAATCCATTAAAAACTCAAGGGCGGCTGCCTCGATGATATTCGGGGATTTCGAACCCGAAAAACTTAAAGCGCTCCTCTTGATCGCCCCAGATGCCATCCTTCTGGACAATCCCGGCGGCCCGTTTATAGGAACACCCTACAATTCAATAAGTTTTGACAATGCGGAGGCTGCTTTTTCCGCCGTGAGTCATCTCGCCGAGACCGGCAGAAAAAAAATAGTGCTTATCAAAGGTTTTCCTGAACATTATTTCAGCTCCGAGATGGAGGAAGGCTATAAAAAGGCTCTCACCGCATTCGGGATAAAATTTGATGAAAAACTTATCTTGGAATCCGATTTCAGTGCGGACGGTGCGTTTGAAAAGCTTAACTCATTTCTCGGGAAAAATATCAGTTTTGACGCGGTCTTTACCAATGACGAAATGGCATGCGGTGTGTACAGGGCTCTTGCCAGGCATAAATTCTCAATACCGCAGGATGTCGCCATATGCGGTTGCGACGGACTCCCCGTCGGCGAGCAACTAACTCCGCGCCTGAGTACCGTCAAGCTGGATTATGCACAGCTCGGCCCCATTGCCGTAGAATGGTTTCTTAAAAACATCGGGAAAAGGATATCTTGCCCCTGCCGTCTCAAACTTTTTCCAAAACTTATTATCCGTGAAAGCAGTTCCATATACTAAAATAAATAAGTAGGAGTAAAAAATGGGCTACCTTATTCAGTCGGAATGCGAAAAAAGAATCGAAAACCTGCGTGTCCTCATGGATCAAAAAAATGTCGATGCCGCACTGGTCTATTACGATGAATTCAATATAGGGAACGGTTGGTACCTTACCGGCTGGTGCCCCCAGTTCGAAAGCGGCGCCGTGCTCGTGCCGAAAAAGGGGAAACCGATGATTCTCGGCGGACCCGAAAGCGAGCCTTTCGCAAAACTCGACAGCACAATCACCGAAACCAGAAATTTTCCGGTCTTCATGGTACCGGACGAAGAATACCCGAACGCAGTAATCATCGATTTTCCGAAGCTCTTTGCCGAGCTTAATTCCAATCTCGGAAATGTAAAAAGAATCGGCCTCGTCGGTGCAGGAAGGATGCCTGCGGCATGTTACAAAGGAATTGCAGAAGGCTTTGCAGGAGTAGAACTTGTGGATATAACAGACGATTATGTAAAACTCCGGTATATTAAATCCCCCTGGGAAATAGAACAGATAAGAAGCGCATTTAAACTCGCCGATTTTGCCTATGACGCGATGAGAGCAAAAGTCGCTGCCGGTACATCCGAAATAGAAGTTGCCGCCGCCGGAGAATTTGCCGTAAGAAGCAGGGGCGCAAGCGGTTTCGGATTCGGAACAATCGTAGGAAGCGGTGCGCGGTCAAACGCCGTCGTTCCCACCGCAAGCTCAAAGAAACTCGTTTCAGGCGAACTTGTAATGGCCGGACTCGCCGCAAAGGTAAACGGTTATGCAGGCGTAATGGGTGACGTGTTCGCGGTAAGCGGCGAATATTCTCAGCGCCAGAAGGAATGCATGAAATATTTGCGCGAAGCTTATCTCCTTACTAAAGATCAACTTATAGTAGGCAAGACGGGCCGCGAAATCGATGCCCCCGCACGTGCCTATTTTAAAAAGCATGACTTCACAAAATACCTCGTATGCCCATTTGTCCATACGATAGGACTCCATGAAGCTGAATCCCCGTTTTTCGGGCCCGGCAGTGATGACGTACTTAAACCCGGAATGACCGTATGCGTGGATGTAAGTTTCTTCGGACACCCGGAATTCAAAGGCGTGAGAATAGAAACAGGTTACGAGATAACTGTCGGAGGCCCGATACCTTTCAGTGAAAAAATTGATAAGATTCATACAAGTCTCGCCCTCTGAGAGAATCGTATACACATGCAAACAGAGAGAAAATACGCATTCAGGACAGAGCTGAACCTCACCCACAAGCCTGACAGAAGAATTTCTTCTGTCGACTGCGGAAAAGACGAGACAGAGTTGACAGACGATTGGCGCATCATCATAGCAAAAGATGCCTCAATTGTAATTGCCAATGCAGCCAAAGACCTTGCGGAATATCTCTCTGTAAGCATGAATGTCGCATGTGGAGTGAAAAAGGCGGACGGACCGCGAGAGAAAAAGACAATAACAATAACAATCGGAGAAAATAAAAAAAATCTCCGCATTCCCGGCTCTTATATTGTTGAAGCCGGAAATGAAAGCATTGCCATATATGGTTATGACGCAAGAGGTGCGGCACAGGGAGTTTATTACATACAGGATGTTATGAACTTGAAGGAAGCCCCGTGCTTTCCAAAGGGAACTTTTAAACGCGAACCGCTATTCTCTCCACGGATGACTCATTCCGGCTGGGGTCTCGACCAGTTCCCGGACAATCATCTGAAAGCTATTGCACGCTCCGGTATAGATTCCATACTTCTCTTCACAAAAGACGTGGACGAGACCACCACAGGATACCTTGATTTCAACGAACTTATAGAGAGGGCAGCCTCTTTCGGGCTGGATGTCTATCTCTACAGTTATCTGAAAAGTCTCAAGCATCCGCGGGATAAAAATGCTCTTGAATTCTATGAAAATTCCTATGGAAGACTTTTTAAAGAATGCCCTGGAGCAAAAGGGATTATTCTCGTCGGCGAATCATGTGAATTCCCAAGTCACGACATAGTCAATACTACCGGAAGCCTGGATAACTTTAATGACGGATTAAGACAACCCAAGCCAAGTCCCGGCTGGTGGCCTTGCTATGACTATCCAGAATGGTTGGATATTCTTAAAAAAGTCATACATAAAAATAAGAAGGATGCTGAAATCGTGTTCTGGACATATAACTGGGGTTATGCGCCGGAAAAAGACAGAATAAAGCTAATTGAATCACTGCCAAAGGACGTCTCTTTGCTCGTTACCTTCGAAATGTTCGAGGAAATGAAACATGAAAATATCTCCGATGTCTGCATGGATTACAGTATTTCATTTCCTGGTCCCGGTAAATATTTTATAAGCGAGGCCAAAGCCGCAAAAAAGAAGAATATCAAACTCTATACGATGAGCAACACCGCAGGCATGACGTGGGATTTCGGCGTAGTCCCTTATATTCCAGTTCCTTACCAATGGGGCAAAAGAAATGACGCTCTCCACAATGCCAGGGAAAAATGGAATCTGAGCGGATTGATGGAATCTCACCATTACGGAATATATCCCTCGGAAATAAGCGAACTTGCCAAGTGGAGTTTTTGGAACCCATCACCATCGCCTGAAGAGCTTATGAAACAAATAGCGGAAAGAGATTTCGGAAGGAAATCAGCATCGAAGGTATTGAAGGCTTGGAAGTTATGGAGTGAGGGTATGGACGATTATATTCCGTCGAATGAAGACCAGTACGGTCCGTGCAGAGTCGGACCGTCATATCCGCTTATATTTCACCCCGACATTACGCGTAGGTTTGAACCACAGGAAATAGTCATGCCATCGGTGCGGTATGCGCATTTTGGATCAAAAATTGTTAAGACATTTTATCATCCTTTCGAGAATGCCCAGCAGTCGCCGGGAGCTATGCGTTATCCGATTGAAATAAAACATCTTTCAAAAATGCTGGCAAAATGGAATGACGGTCTTGAATGCCTTGAAAAAATTGCCAATGATGTTCCCTGCAATAAAAAAAGAAACCTTGAAAAAATGTTGGCGCTGGGTACTTTTATAGCTAACACATTAAAAACAACCATTAATGTCAAGACATGGTGGATTCTTAATATGCAGCTCTTTAATGAGAAAAATAAGACCACAATACTTAATATACTTGCACAACTCGAAGATGTTGCGCTCAAAGAAATTGACAATGCTAAAAAAACTATTCCTATTGTGGAATCACACTCGCGCCTCGGTTGGGAACCGAGCATGGAATATATGACAGACCGCGAACATCTCGAATGGAAAATAAAGCAAGTCAGAATAGTTCTTGATTATGAAATACCAGCCTACAAAAAGATAATCCGATTAGGGTAACGGGAGAATTCAGTGAACGCAATTATTACATCCGGGAAAGGAACTATAAATATTGGCGCTGTGGCAATGCCGGTTATTGGAGATTATGATTGCCTGGTCAAGATAAAAACTTGCCTTTTTTGCAACAGCACGGACCGGCATATAGTTGACGGAACTTTCGATTTCGGAATTCAATATCCGTGTATTCTCGGACACGAATCCATAGGACAGATTGTCTCGGTAGGGAAAAAGGTCAGAAATTTTGCTTCCGGCGACTGGGTAACAAGCCCGAATGCCGTATATCCTGGGGAAGTAGAAAGCGGGATGGGGTCCGGTTTCGGCGGTTTTGCTGAATTCGGAAAGGTCAGGGACTCCATGGCAATGTCTGCTGATGGACTAATCAGCGCGCAGGATATCACTGAATTCTTCCGCTACATGCAGAAAATTCCCGCAGAACTTTCCCCTGATAGATGTTTTCTTATCGGCTGTTCAAAAGAAATCTATTCTTCGGTAAAGCAGATTATTGCAAGCGGTGGAATATGCGGGCGTTCCTTCCTGATTGCCGGAGCGGGCGCCGCAGGATGTCTCTTTGCCCTTTTTCTGAAAATAAGCGGAGCGGAAAATGTTTCAATAACAGCAAGACAGCATACACAGCTCGACTTCGCGTTAAAATCAACCCCTGTTGATAACGCCATACCGTTCAATGAATTAAATTCACATGGGCGCAGTTTTGATGCGCTTATTGATACCACGGGCAGCAGTTCGGCGGTTGATTTCCTGCTGGATAATTCTATCCGTGAAGACGGATTTTTTTTCAGCTATGCAGTGTATCCTGAAATGGCAAAAAAAGATTTTTTTGAGAACTTTAAAAAGAGAATTCATTTTCAGCGAATAGACCCGGTCGAGTCATCCACTCATGACGAGATATGCCAGATGCTCCTGCATAATATAATCGATACGAACTCTTTTACTACATATCGTTTTCATGCGGATGACGCCGTTCAGGCATGGGCAACTGTACGCGATAAGAAAACGGTCAAAACGGCAGTGCTTTTTGACTGAATAAAATAATAATTTGAACTTAAAAGGAGTTTAATTATGAATTTTGATGTTGTTTTCGGTATTGATATGGAGACGGATGTCGGATCATTTACTTCTTTCTATGAAGGCGTTAAATACGGCACGCCGGAACTTCTTTCAATATTTAAAAAGTATGACGTAAAGGCGACGTTTTATTGGACGGGCCATGCCGCCGAAAACAATAAGAATATAGTAAAAAAAGTTGCGGCATCTGGCCATGAGACTGGTTGTCACGGTCTTTACCACGAAACTCTGGGTGATCCCATTTTTCCGCTTCCTAACAATTGGCCGGTACTTCCTTTCGAAGTTGAAGGAAGAATAAGAACGGCAACAGAAATAGTCAATAAAGTTTCAGGGGAAAAGTCTCTCAGCTTCCGCTGTCCAAGACTCTGGGGAAGCACGGCAGTTCTGAACGCCCTTGAGAAATTAGGCTATAAATCCGATGCCAGTCTGCCGCTCTATTTTTATCGCAATATGTTTAAACCATATCATCCATCGTCTAAAAACTGGACGAAAAAAGGGACAATGAAGATAGTCGAAATACCCAATTTCTGTGACCTTTCGATGGAAAGTAGTGACCCCTTCCAGCGCGACCGTGACCAGTGGCCACTCTTTAGGACAAAGTCAGCAACCGCACTAATGAATAAAGCCGATTCATTTATAAAATATGTAGATAAGAAAAAGACCCGGCCGGTCCTCTGTTTCTACTTTCATCCCTGGGAATTTTATAAAATGCCGCAGGGCAGTATTGATTTCGGGGAAGCAAGCGTAAAGCCGTTGCCCTTTATCGTTAAAAACTGCGGGAAAAAAGCATGTGAAGAATTTGATAAACTTTGCGAAATGCTCCTCGAAAAAGGGGCATTTTTTAAAACAGCCGGAGAAATAGCGAATGAATATTGATGATCTTATGAAGGGGGACAGTCCGAAGGCACTTTCCTTTCCACATTTTCCAAGCCGATACCAAGCGGTAATATGGAGAAACTGGGGACTCGTTCCGCATGAAAGATTAGCGCTGATACTTGAAACATCGAAAGGAAACGTGGAGAGAGCAGCCAATGACCTTGGGCTGCCCAATATTGAAGTGTCAAAGAACTGGCTGGAGAAGGGTTATCTTACAATAATCAGAAATAACTGGCATCTGTTGGCCTACGGACAGCTCCTTGCCCTGCTTGACTGGACGCCTGATAAAATGGACTATATTCTTCGCGAAGAAGATTTTTTATGGCATAAGCTTGGGAATCACAAGCCGTCAGTTGTAAAGACGGTATTTTCCCAACTTACGGAAGATGAAAAGAAGAGAACCGAGCTTATAAAACAGACAGCATCAGGGCTTTTTAATTCGTTTTCTGAAACAGAAAGACCATTCGACTTTATACGGGAATACAGTTCATATGGAGAAAAAGACAAATCAAAAAGTTGTTTTGACCTCAATTTTATATATTCATTTCACGCCCTTTACGGGGATACTCTTATGGAGTCGGAGCTTGACCCTTATCCTGATACGCTGCTCAAGGCATATTCGGAGACAGGTGTTAACGGGATATGGATTCAGGTAATATTATATACTCTTTATCCGTTTGAAAATGCCCCGGAATATTCAAGAGGTTGGGAAAAGAGGATTGAGGGACTTCGGGAGCTGGTAAAACGCGCCAAGAAATTTGGTATAAAAGTTTACCTTTATTTGAATGAACCGCGCGGAATGCCGGAAAGGTTTTTTGAAAAATATCCTGAATGGAAAGGTGTTGAGCATAAAGATATATTTGCGCTTTGCACATCGGTTGAAGGTGTTCGCAAATATCTTGAAGATTCGTGTTTTAATGTATTTAAAAATGTTCCGGGACTTGGCGGAATATTCTGTATTACAATGAGTGAAAACCTTACGAACTGCCATGCAAAAAGATTCGGAGATAAATGTCCTTTATGTTCCCAAAAATCAGTTGCCGAAGTAATAGCGGAAACCGTATCAGCAATCGAAAAAGGGGTACACCGTGCGGCACCTGAGGCGCGTGTTATGACGCATACATGGGCATGGAGCGAAGATACGCAAAAGACAATAGACCTTCTTCCCGAACAAGTTGAGGTTCTCGGCGTTAGTGAATGGGGGAAAGAATTCGAATTTCAGGGAGTTAGAGGGAGCGTTGTCGATTATTCCATGTCGGTTATAGGGCCTTCTGAAGAGGCGCTGAAAGCATGGAGTGCGGCTAAATCGCGCGGCCTTAAGACGGTTGCGAAGGTACAGCTTAATAATTCCTGGGAATGTTCGGCAGTCCCGTATCTGCCGGTGCCGTATCTGGTAAAGGAGCATCTTGATAATTTGGAAAAAGCTGGAGTCTCGGGACTTATGTCAAGCTGGACGCTTGGCGGATATCCGGGACCTAATCTTGAACTTACATTCAGGACGCCCGAAGAGGTGGCATTGGAAAGATACGGAGTGAAGGCATCGGACGCAATATGCGAAGCATGGAAGACATTCGGGGATGCGTTCCGCGAATTTCCGTTCCATGTCGGAGTTCTTTATGTTGCGCCGCAAAATTACGGACCGATGTCACTTTTCTATGAAAAATCTACGGGATATAAGGCTACAATGATAGGTTTCCCTTATGACGATCTCGAAGGCTGGCGCGCTATTTATCCTGAGGATGTCTTTGAAAGCCAGTTTGCAAAACTCTGTGAAAAATGGGAAAAAGGTCTCGATGAACTCAAAAAGGCAAGGGAATTTGTTTCCTCCGAAAATTTATCCAATTTTATAGACCTTGAAAACGTATCGGAAGCGGCGTTCTGTCACTTTAAGAGTACCCTGAATCAGATAAGGTTTGTAAGGAAAAGAAATTCCGGTAGAGTTGACGGCATTCAGGAACTCATTGATGATGAAATAAATATAACTGAGAGACTGCTGGCTGTTGTTTCAAGAGATTCAAGGGTGGGATTTGAAGCGAGCAATCATTACTATTATACGCGAAATGATCTGATTGAAAAAATATTGAACTGCTTAGATATGAAAAGGAAATTTATAAAATGAAATCTTCAGAATTTATTGCACTTTTTGAAAAAGGGAAAAAGCGTTTTCAGATTGTCGGCGATGAAAAGAACGGCGTCCTCATTGGGCTTGATCTTGAGGGACGGCTTTTCACAATAATCGATGGAGAAGTGGTAAACAGGGTTAATCCTGAAGCGATACTGAAACAGACGAACCGTTCCGGATATCTGAATCCGGGCGGGGACGGACTTTGGCCCGCGCCTGAAGGTACGACATTGGGGTATGAATATACGACTGGCGCTTGGAGAGTTCCTGCGGCATTGACAGGAGCGCGTTATATCGTCACGGAGTCGAAAGATAATTTTCTTCGAGTTGAAGCGGAAGTTGATTTGATAAACAACAGCGGCTTCGGGATTCCGGTTATTTTCGAAAGAGGCGTAACCATTTCCGGCGACAAAAACAGTTTTAATGTAAAAGTAAAGGAATCGATACAATATATAGGGAAAGAAACACTTACAAAAGATAGATGCATGCTGGCTCCGTGGACGCTGTGCCAGTTCATTTCGGGGCCAAATAGCGAAGTTGTTTTCCCACTGCCAGCCGCTTCCGAAATATGGGACCTTTATGGGGCGAGTGATGAAAAAAGACGTGTTACAAACGGACTGTGCCATTCGAAAACGGACGGTGGGTTCCGTTACCAAATAGCGCTCGGCTCGGGGGTTGATTGGCTGGAGTACCGCAATACTGACACCGGACTTATTGTAAAAAGAACCGCCGGAAAACTGCCGGAAGGACTAAATTATATTGACATAGTAGACGCGCCCCCGACTGAAACGCCATCTGATAAAGGCATACGTTTCAGCGCGTACAGTGATCCCTCGTTTTTCATGGAAATAGAGGCATGCGGAGGAGCGCCTGAGATTTATACGCACGGCTGTGTGATGTCAGTTGAGGTGGAAACGGTTTACAGTAGTGATAAATGATTTCTCAACCTGTTTGACCTTTGGAAGGCATGACGATTAGGCTTTATTTGCACACAACAGGATATGCCTGATTATATGGCCTGCGATATACTTCTAAAATATCTTCCATGGGCCCTACGAATGCCGCACTTTAATCGGGCGGGATTTTCCAGTATTTGCTGAGATAAGGTTTAAGCTCATTTAAAAAAAAGTGCTGCACCCCGTCATTGCGAAAACTGTCGGAACTATCTTTAAATCAACGAGTTTATCCGCAAGCAGGCGAACGGGCCACCGGGCATGCCCTTCGGGGCTTTCCGAACATGCAAGCTTGAGAAGTTTCGCTTCGAAATCTCCGCCAAAAATTACTGGTCGCGGCGAAGTTTTCCGTTTTTTCGATGTCAGCGTAACTCTGTATCTTGGAGGCGTATCAATCTCCAATCTTGTTGATGGAAACAATATAGCAGTTACCGCAAAAAAATATGAACGTTTATAATTTGCAATTTACTAGGCTACTAGGCTATAGTCATTGTCCCAACTTGCAGGGGACAGATCCCCTGCAAGTTGTTTGTTGCCTGAACTGTTTGAGCCATAACCTATTGAGCTACAACCTTAACGATTAACACTGCAGAGGTTGCGTTTCCGGTTGTCGGCGTTCCTTTGACAGAAACACGATACTCGCCAAGAGCAGCGGACGCGCCAACAATAACCCTGATTTTCGCATCAGGCACATCACTCGCCTTAATCAGAACGTAGTTCGGTTTTACCCCGATTCCATTTGCTTCGATGTCAAGCTTCACGTCCTGTTTGAAATAAGCGCCCCTCTTCAGCGATACAGTAACGGTTGTTTCATCGCCCTGTTTGACGGTTGTGGACGATGGTACGATAATACTGAATTCCTGATTTCCGGAACTGATACCGCCCTGGTCGCTCTCTTTTGTGCTCCAGCATCCTGATGCAGTAATCAAAACCAGCATCATAAAAATTGCGATTAGATTTTTCATGTTTATTTCCCTTTCGTAAATGGTGATTGTTCCGTTGCCAATTGACTATCCGTTCGAATTACGCCCCCCCCTTTTTCTCCTTTTCTTTTAATTTTGTTTTAGGACATGACTACTTTTTTTGATTCTGCCCAGAGTTCTTCTTGTTGTCTTGAGTGTCTTGTGTGTTTTCATGTTTCCTGTAACTGGAATCGCCGATGAAGCCTTTCAGCGGGCATAATGCAAACACCGGGCATTTTTTGCAGCCGATAATTACGGCGATTGGGCATAAGGTCATTTCAGTTCTCCTTTTGAATTACAGTTAAGTCCTTTAATCAATGGCAGTAAGCGCCACCAACGGAGACCGAGTGCGATTGACAAAAAAGCAAAAAAAGCCGTGCCGAAGGCACAGGCGACATATGCATATTTGGCACGCTTCAACCGTTCCCTCCCCTGGAACAGTTCAAGCGTGCCTGCATCAAATCGCCTTTCCCCATTGCTGACCTTATCTTTCCCCGCGGCAATCCGCCTCTCTCCTTTGGCTATCCGCTCCCTAGCCTCCCTGAAGCCGCTTCCGCCTTTCAGCAGTTTGTCTGCCAACACCAAAAGCAGGTTGTCTTCGGCTTCAGCATACTCGATTTTCCCATCTGCGCACTCTTCCCTTCCAGCTTCCAGCTCATCTCTGCCGTTCTCAAGCCTGGACTTTCCTTCTTCAAGTTGCCTTTGACCATCGGCTATTTGTATTTCCCCGGCAATAATCGCCTTGCGGAGAAACATATAGCCAGCCACCGACAGAAAAGTCAGTAGAATTATGAGCAGTAGCACAAGCAACTTGCCCATGATGTTTCCCTCTTTGTTTTATTGCCTACAACATTGCAATTACCGCATTTGTGATGCAGGAATTCCCCGTTTTTCTAACTCGCAGACGACAACGCTATTTGTCGCCATTATAAGTAAATATACCCCGCGCCAAGGCCGCTTACTATGGGGCAAACCCCTATCCTCTATGGGGTAAAACCCTACCATATATGATTTTTTCCATTGAATCAATCTGCCCGCCCGCCCTTGTCGTCGGCAAGCAACGCCTTCGCGGTGTTTACAAGTTCTTGTACCTTCATTTGCAGTTGCTCCACTTCCAGTTCCTGATTTCCGGCAAGTCCAAGCCGTGCTTATTGATGTATTGCCGGTGCTCGACAAGCTTATCCCCCAACATTTCTTTTAAGCGGACTCCTTCAGCGCCTAATTGCGGCAAGCGTTTTATCGCATCCAGCACCAAGTGAAACCGGTCAAGACCGTTTAAAACCGTCATGTCGAAATATGTTGTGATAGTACCCTCTTCCCTGTAACCATGAACGTGCATATTGGCATGATTATTCCGTCGGTAGGTTAACTGGTGCACCAAAGAAGGATAGCCGTGAAAGGCAAAAATGACCGGCTTGTCTTTGGTAAATAACGCATCGAACTCTTGCTCGTTCAACCCGTGCGGATGTTGCGTGTTTGATTCCAATTTCATCAGATCGACAACGTTGACCACTCGGATTTTTAAATCCGGCAGGTGTTTACGCAGGATGGAAACCGCGGCCAGAGTCTCAAGAGTGGGGACATCACCGCAGCAAGCCATCACCACATCCGGTTCCTTGCATTTATCGTTTCCGGCCCATTGCCATATGCCGATACCTTTAGTGCAATGTTCAACCGCGTCTTTCATATTCAGCCATTGCGGCGCCTGATATTTACCCGCGATCACTACATTAATATAATGGCGGCTCCTTAAGCAATGATCCCAAACCGATAGCAAACAATTGGCATCCGGCGGAAGGTAAACGCGTACAATTGAGGCCTTTTTATTTACCACGTGATCAATAAAACCGGGGTCTTGATGAGTAAACCCATTATGGGCTTGCTGCCAGACATGGGAAGCAAGCAGGTAATTAAGCGAAGCGATTTTCCGTCGCCAAGGTAATTCTGCGGTGACTTTTAACCACTTGGCGTGCTGGTTAAACATTGAATCGATGATGTGAATGAAAGCCTCGTAACAATTGAACAGCCCATGCCTTCCCGTTAGAAGATACCCCTCGAGCCAACCTTCACATTGATGTTCGCTTAACATTTCCATCACCCGGCCATCGGTGGAGAGAAACTCATCATTATCTTTCATCCGGGCTTCCCACTGCCGGGTGGTGACTTCAAAAACACAATTCAACCGGTTGGAAAGCGTCTCATCCGGGCCGAAAATCCGGAAATTACGTTGTTCCCGATTGAGTTTAACCACATCGCGCAGAAATTCTCCCAGCATGTGCGCGTCCGATGCCTCAGCCGAACCCGGGGTCGGCACATCCACCGCGTATTTTTGAAAATCGGGCATAAGCAAATCATGCAATAATAACCCGCCGTTGGTGTGAGGGTTAGCGCCCATGCGCCGATTGCCTTCAGGCGCCAACTCAAGCAATTCCGGCACGAGGCGGCCATCTTTATCAAAAAGTTCCTCCGCCTTATAACTTTTCATCCAGTTTTCAAGCAGCTTCAAATGGCCGGGATGCTCGGAATCAACCAGCAAAGGTATCTGGTGGGCTCGAAAAGTACCCTCGATCTGCAAACCATCGACGACTTTCGGCCCGGTCCAGCCCTTGGGTGAGTTAAGCACGATCATCGGCCAGCGCGGCCGGGTGCTGTCATTGTTATCACGAGCATTACTTTTTATCCGTCTGATATTTTCGAGGACCTCTTCCAAAATACCAGCCATGAGTTGATGCATTTTTTCCGGATCATCGCCTTCCACAAAGTAAGGCGTCCAGCCATAACCGCGCAATAATTGCTCCAGCTCCTCATGTTCGATACGTGCCAAAACCGCCGGGTTGGCAATTTTATAACCGTTAAGATGTAAGATCGGCAACACCACCCCGTCGGTAATGGGATTAAGAAATTTATTAGAGTGCCATGCGGCAGCTAAAGGGCCGGTTTCCGCTTCGCCGTCACCGACAACACAAGCAACAATCAAATCGGGATTATCGAATGCCGCACCAAAAGCATGACTTAACGAATACCCTAACTCGCCGCCCTCATGAATCGATCCAGGTGTGGTCGGCGCAACATGGCTCGAAATTCCCCCGGGAAAGGAAAATTGTTTAAACAACTTTTGCAGTCCGGCTTCGTCCTGGGTAATATCAGGATAAACTTCACTCCATGTGCCTTCGAGGTAGACATTGCCTACAATCGCCGGGCCGCCGTGGCCGGGACCAGAGATATAGAACATATTCAAATCATATTTCTTAATCACACGGTTCAAATGCACATAGATGAAATTTTGCCCCGGAGTAGTGCCCCAATGCCCCAGGAGCATAGATTTTACATGCTCCAGCTCCAACGGCTTACGAAGCAAAGGGTTGTCGCAGAGATAGAGTTGTCCGACCGACAAATAATTGGCAGCGCGCCAGTAAGCATTAATCTTTCGCAGCAGCTCGGGGGATAGCGTGCATGTCTTCATTTTTCAATTATCCTTTTATTCAGCTAATGGTGTTTCTGTTTTCATGTTTCGCATAAACCCATAATTATTTTTAGGACAGCTTGCCAATTGCGACTACCAGCAGTATGAGCGCCGCTACACCACTCATCGCATAGCTGCTTTTCGGACTGTTCCCTGTCCGCCTTTCCAGATGTACTTAACCGTTCGCATCTTCATCCACCCAGTATCCCTGACGATTGTAATGGCCATGCAGTCGGCTCTCATAATCCCGAGTCAGCATAGACTCCTCCGTGTATTCCGGTGACTGCTTGATGGCATCGCGGGAAAGATTGACGAAGACTTTCGACTCGCTCCAGCTGATAGACTTGATCCATTTCGGTGAAACCAGAACTTTCTTTCCCGGCCACCAGTTCTGTGTATCAATGATTAAATAACGAATTGTCCATGTCTCGTCATCAATGATAAAATCACCGACGCTGCCTATCTCTCCGTCCGTTGCCTGGATATTATAGCCGGTCACTTCGCGAGTGCTGCGCAAATTGGGATCCCAATGTTTCTCACCCGGGGTTGATATTTTCTTCTCTTCACAGTCACGCGTGACGTCTGGATAAGTTCTCCACATAGATGGAAAAGCCCCCTCAATATGTGGATTGCGCCAATACACCGGCCATCCATAATACACGTAGTAGGTTTCCTCGAATTGTTGAGAAACGGGTTTGTCCTTGTCCAATCGGGGACTATCCTCAATCTGTTTTTTTGTCAAATTAATGGTGATGTGTTTCTCTTCTTTAACCACTGCTGTCAGCGCATATGGAGAGATCAGCACCTGTCTGTCCATAAGCCAGTTCCCCGTCTCGGTGATCAGATAGCGGATAACCCAGTGCCGGTCATCAAAATAGAATTCTTTCACCTTTCCTATTTCCCCGTCGAGGCTTTTCAATTTGTAACCCTTTAGTGTTTTGGCTTTGTTCAACATGACAGTTTTCCTTTCGTTATTTGAATTTTACTTTTTTTACGGTATGCGGTTCCACCCCCGCCCCAATGGCCGGCATCAACGACAATGGCGACAATAAAAAGAGCCAGCCAGCCGCCTGACAACATGTGATTGTTGTTTAGCATGGCCGCCATATAAGCGAGTGTTGTATATGGCATGAATACGAATCCCAGTATCGGCCACAGCTGGGTCTCGAATGCACGTCCGAACCAACCCGTAAACAGGAAGGCGAGAAACATCATGACACGTGGCACGGCCAAGGCGACAACCGCAAATATGCATCCCATCTTTTTTTCTCCTTTGATAAAGCATCGCCGACAATCGTTTGGGCTTCCTCTATAATGTTGCGCAGATAATCCGCTCCAGGTTTCCCCGCATAAGGGCTTACTTCCATCATTCACCTTTTAATTATTCTGAGGACTTTTTTGCTAAAGCCTCCATCAGCTTATCGAACGGTTCGTTAAATTTTGCAACGCCTTCTTCCTCAAGTTGTTGGGTCAATGTGTCGATATTAATTGCGAGATCCGGCAAGCATTCCATCACGCGCTTTGCTTCATCAAGATTTTCTTCGAGGCTCAATTTGGGCTTGCCGTGATCACGGTAAGCATCGATGGTTGCAGGCGGAACCGTATTCACGGTTGCCGGGCCTATCAACTCTTCAATATATTTTATATCGCTATAATCAGGATTTTTGGTGCCGGTGCTGGCCCAAAGCAAGCGCTGTGTGCGTGCGCCCTTATCCGCCAGTTTCTTGAATCTGTCGCTGCTAAATATCTCCTTGTAAATTTGATAGGCCATTTTTGCGCTGGCAATGGCCACTTGTCCATGCACCTTCCTGGCAATTTCCGCCTTGTCGCCCGGCGCGAAGGATTTCTCAATCACAGGGTCAACCAAAGTATCAATACGGCTTAAAAAGAAGCTCGCCACCGAGGCCACATCTTTCACCGACTTACCGCAAGCTGCGCGCGACTCAAGCCCTGCAATATAAGCTTGTACAACCTGTCGATAGCGCGGCAATCCAAAGAGCAAGGTCACATTAACATTAATCCCTTCACTGATAAGCTGCTCAATTGCAGGCAGTCCATCTGCTGTTGCCGGAACTTTAATGAAGACGTTGGGTCGGTTCAAGGCGCGCCACAATCGGCGGGCTTCCTGAATCGTGCCATTGGTGTCGTGCGCCAGGTGGGGATTGACCTCCAAGCTGACATAACCATCTTGCCCGTCAGTCCGTTCGTACAACGGACGAAACTCATCGGCGGCGCTCTGCACATCGCTCCGGCTGATGGCTTCATAGATTTCATTGGCGCTTTTTTTTTCAAGAGCCATGACCCGAATATCCTCGTCGTAATCATGGCTCTCTACAATCGCTTTTTCGAAGATGGATGGATTCGAAGTCATTCCCCGCAGCCCATCTTCTTCTATCAAACGCCGCAGTTCGCCGCTGACGATCAGGTCACGCCGGATGTAATCCAGCCAGATTGACTGTCCAAGTATTCTCAATTGATTCAAAGGGTTGTTTTTCATGATTCAACTCCTGCTTTGCATTGATTAAAATACTTCTTTGATAATTAATTTTTCATCAACATGCAAATTGAGTAAAAACTTTTCTATCGCATCCATCATTGGCGGAGGGCCGCATAGATAAACATTTTTGCCGCAGTCTTTTATGTTTGCTTTGAGAAATTTTTCAGTGATAAGCCCGCGAGAATATCCTTTTACATCTTCATCAGATAAGATATTGATGAAATTTTTACCTAATATTTTTTCAAATTCACTTTTTAAGATAATGTCATCTTTTGTTTTGTTGGCAAAAATTAGAGTATTGTTACCTATTTTATTTTTAAACTGGAGATATCTGAAGATGGAAACAAAGGGAGTAACGCCTGCTCCGCCGGCAATAAAAAGCCCCTCATTTTTGTAGGCAATTGTGCCAAAAACACCATGCAAAATCAATTGATCATTCTTTTTCAGCTGCAGGAGTTCGTTTGTAACACCTTTATGCGACGGATATGTTTTGATGGTAAACTGGAGGTAATCCTCATGCGGCAGGCTTGTAAACGTAAATGGTCTTTTTTCATCCTGCCAGCCTTCTTTATCTATGGATATTTCTGTGGCTTGCCCGGGAATGAACTGTAACTGTTCTGGTTTTTCAACATCAATCTGCAACACGTCCCGAGTGATATGTCTTATTGATTTAATTTTCACATAATGGTTTTTCATTGTAAACAAATTCCCTTTATTTCATTTTCCCGATTTCTTCTTCTACTTCTTTTGCTCCCTCGGCATAGAACTTTTCTTCATCAGGGGCGAGTTCGTGGAGCAATCTTAGAAATTCTCCAGCGTGTACACGTTCCTCGTTCGCGATATCCTTGAGTACTTCTACGGCGAGCTTGTTGTCGGTTGAATCGGCAAGCTGCATGTACAACTGAATCGCTTCGTATTCTGCTGACACCATGAAACGAATTGATCTGATGAGCTCCTCTTCCGTGAGCTTTCTGTCGTTTGACAATCCCGAAAAGGGCGATCCGAATTCCGGCATGTCCATTCTCCTTTTTTACCTACTTTCAATCGGCAAAGCTTCATCAGGCATTAAGAAATACCAGCAGATCGGCATTGAGCTTGTCTGCGTGTGTGCATGCCAGGCCGTGAGGCGCGCCCGCATATATCTTTAATGTTGAGTTCTTAACCAACTTCGATGAACGGAGGGCTGCAGCGCCAATCGGCACGATCTGGTCGTCATCGCCATGAATGATAAGCGTCGGAACATCGAATTTCTTGAGATCTTCGGTGAAATCCGTTTCAGAAAACGCTTTAATACAGTCAAAGGTGTTTTTATGCCCCGCCTGCATCCCCTGAAACCAGAACGAGTCGACTGTACCCTGCGAAACACTTGCGCCGGATCTGTTAAACCCGAAAAAAGGGCCGGCTGCGAGATCCTTGTAAAACTGGGAACGATTGGTGATAGAGCCGAAACGTATCTCGTCGAACTTCTTAATCGGCAAGCCGTCGGGATTCTCCGTTGTCTTCAGCATCAGCGGCGGAACAGCAGAGATCAGCGCGGCCTTGGACACTCGTTTCGTGCCGTGCCGGCCGATATAACGGGCAACTTCGCCGCCCCCCGCTGAAAAGCCGATTAAAACGGCATTCTTCAAATCTAACGTTTCGATGAGCTTCGCGAGATCATCGGCATACGTATCCATATCGTTGCCGTTCCATGGCTGGGCAGACCGTCCATGACCGCGACGGTCATGGGCAATGCAGCGATAGCCGTTGGAGGCCAGAAACAACATCTGAGATTCCCAGCTATCCGAATTGAGTGGCCAGCCATGACTTAACACGACGGGCTGTCCCGAACCCCAGTCTTTGTAGTAAATTTTTGTACCGTCTTTAGTTGTGATTGTATTCATGATTACATTTTCCCCTTGGCTGGCAACAGTTAGGTTCTATAAAATAATTTGCGTTCTTTAATTACGGCATCAAGAAAATCACCAGTTGACTAAAATCATCACCGGAGCAAACTCGTCCGGCATATTTCCGAACCAGCTTCTGTTATGCTTGATGATATTGACAAGCCCGATCTGGAACCCGGTATCCGTCTCTTCTACATAATTAACAAGCCCGAACTGCACCCCTTTCAGTCGGTTTGCGTAGTTAACCACACCGGTCAGCAGTCCCATCATGAAACCTTCCGTGTAGTTTATGAAACCGGCGTTCCATCCTAACGAGTCCTGCTTGGCGTAGTTGATCAGCGCCCACTGTACGCCTTTGTAGTTGTCGGCATAATTGAAGAAAACCCCCCAGCTCAGGCCGATACTGGTACCAGTTGAACCGTTTACAAATCCGAGGGACAGCGCCGTCTGCGGATTTTCCCCCCATACACTGAGGGTAATGCCCTCTATCGTCGTACTCCGATTGTAAACTGCTATATCCGGTGTAAGACTCAGGTTGAATGGCTTGGTTTCCGCCATAACTCCAGTCGTAACCAGAATTGTGACCAGACATGCGAATAGCTTTTTCATGATTTATTTCTTTTTTCTTGTCATCTGCCTTTTAACGAACCCGTCCCCGCTGTAATATGCAAAGCTACGTTGAAATGCCCGTGTTGGTGTTATTTTACAACATCGCCGGTTTTCTTCGCGGTCGTATCCAGAGCATCTCCGGTTGCCTCAGCAGCCGAGTTCACAGCGTCACCGCTAGTCTTCACAGCTTCGCCGGTCTTCTTCGCCGCCGTATTCAGAGCATCTCCGGTTGCCTCGGCAGCCGAGTTCACAGCTTCGCCGGTCTTTTCAGCAGCCGTTTTATCGGACTTCTTGCCGCAGCCGCTCAAAAACACGATTCCCGCAACCGTTAAAATACCCAGCGCCTTTAACATCATATTGATTTTCATAATTATTCCCTTTTTCTTTAATTTTTTTCTCGTCTCTATTTCTTAAATCCGCCCCATAAGAACCAAAATGAGCAGAATCAGAATAACAATTCCAATCCCTCCGCTTGGATAATACCCCCACCGCTTGCTGTGAGGCCAGGTGGGCAATGCACCGACAAGAACAAGGATTAAGACAATCAGCAGTATTGTTCCGATACTCATTTTATTGCTCCTTTCAATTCGTTTGATTTGATTTCGGATGATGCGTTTTCCCCGATAAATTGCTTCTTTCCCCGTGTCGTTGTGGTTGTTTTGCTTCCTTCCTATTGGTTACAGGTTTTTCCCTTTGAAAACACTATAGTCTGTTTACGAACCGCTTAACATGGGGGAAACCCTACTTCTCTATGGGGTAAAACCCTACCGCTCCGCAGCCGGCATCTCTTTGTGGTATGATAAGGGAACAGCGGGAAAAAATTTGAATTTGTGCTATATCGAGCTTATATTCGAATTGGGGAAAGGGTAGAATCTTAATGTTAACCGTCATGAATGAATTTAATTTCAGATGAAAAAAATAACCGTTATTCTTGCCGATGATCATACCGTCGTGCGACAGGGGCTCCGTGCTCTGCTGAACGACGAGAAGGATATCGAAGTCGTAGGTGAAGCTGAAAATGGCAGGCAGGCTGTCGAACTTGCTATGTCTCTCTCTCCTCTCGTGCTTGTCATGGACATATTGATGCCGTTGCTCAACGGGACTGAAGCCACCCGCCAGATAAAAGAGAATCGGCCCTCCGTTAAAATAATCATACTTTCAGCACATTGCAGCGACGACCATATCGAACAGGTTATCGCAGCCGGAGCATCGGGCTATCTCATGAAAATGACTTCGGCCCAAAACCTTGCACGCGCTATCAGGGAAGTCGGAAAAGGAAATACATTCTTCGATTCGTTAACTGCAAAACGCATCTATTCACAGTACCGGAAATCTCTGTCCGGCGGAAAGCTTATCAGGCCGCGCGGCTCAAACCTGACGTCGCGCGAGTTGGAAGTCCTTCAGCTAATCGCTGAAGGCATGGCGAACAAGCAGATTGCCGATGAGCTTAACATTAGCATCAAAACGGTAGAAAAGCACAGACAGCAATTGAAGAAAAAACTTCATATCCAGGAAACTGCTGGCCTTACCCGCTACGCAATCGCCGAAGGCATCATTGAAAACGGAAAGTGAATCCGGCGCTCAGGCAAGCGCACCCTTCAGCGCATTCAGCAGCGTTTCTTCCTTGAACGGTTTCTTTATTATCCCCTCAACAAGATGCGACACATTTTCCTCTTCCAGCACATTCTCAATGAAAGGCTTTCCTGAGACAATGAATACTTTTGTTGCGGGATTCTTATCTTTGATTTCTTTCATGATTTCAATTCCTGTCAGATGCGGCATCTTGTAATCGATCAGGGCGATATCAAAAATATTTTTACCAATCAGTTCTATTCCTTCGACCGGACTTGACGTGTTCATTACTGAATATCCTTCATCCCTCAATATGAATGCGACACCTTCACAAAGCGTCTCGTCATCATCAATCAATATTATCCGTGCGTTTTTCATTTCATATTCCCAGTGGGACCTCTATTTGAATGAATTTTCTACCTTAATTTGCCCTTTTTCGGTAAAACTATTGTTACCGTAGTCCCGTTGCCGGGTTCGCTTTCTATATCAATGGAACCGCCATGTATGTTCACAATCTGATTGCAGACAGTAAGCCCCAGCCCCGTTCCCTTCGCCTTTGTCGTGAAGAAAGGATCAAATACCTTTTCCTGATGCTGGATGTCTATCCCCTGCCCATTGTCCTTAATCCGAATTTTGATGAACTCAGGATAGCTGTCGGCCGATATCTCTATTTCACCATCGTCTTCACCGTCGCCGCCCGATACCGCGTCAGCGGCATTGTGCAGAAGATTGTGAAAAACCTCCTTCATCTGAATAGGATCGGCGCTCATTATAAGCCCTTTCAGGTAATCGAAATTCCTTTTGAGTCGTACATTTTTCTTGATCTGCCTCCTCAGATTTTCAACACATTCGTCTATAATATCATATATGACAATATTCTTGTGATGAGGCGTCCCCAGCCGGGAATAGAATAGAAGATTATTTATGATCTGATCGCTCTCGTCAACCATCTTGTCTATGTTTTTAAGCTGTTCCCTGACAGCTTCATCCTTTGCCTTTCTCCTGATGATGACTGCGGAAATCGTTATCGCCGCGAGTGGATTGCGCAACTCGTGTGCCACCGTCGCCGCAAGAGTACCGATGTCCGAGAGACGCTTCGCCCTTTCCAGTTTCGCCTGGATATCAAGCAGCGCCTCGGCCCTTTCCTTCACAATACTCTCCAGAGTCTCCTTGTCCCGCATCAATATTTCTTCGGCCTTCTTGCGTTCCGATATATCCATAAATAATGCTGCAACCTGGTGCGGCATCGTACGATATGCAAACACTTGATAATATTTTTTCAGGTCGGAAGAATAGCTTTCAAATTCAATCGGCTCTCCAGAAAGTGCCACCTTGCCGTAAAATTCAACCCATGCGGGATTGTCGCCAGGAAGTATCTCATTATGAGTCTGATACAACACATCATTGCGCTTCAGTCCCGTCAGCTTCTCAAACGCCTGGTTGATTTCAATAAAACGATAATCGCATGGAATGCCGTTGTCATCGCAGATGATTTCGTGGAGGGCAAAGCCTTCTGTCATGCTGTCAAACAACGCGCGATAGCGTTTTTCACTATTTTCCAGAGCATCCTGTATCTTCGCATGAAGTTTGCGCAGGCGCAGTTCCATGATCCCGTAAGCAAGGTCTCCGACAAGTTCGGAAATAAGTCCCATCTCGTTACCGGGAAAAGAATTAGGCACCTCAGAGTATATACTCATAACGCCAAAGGCCCTCCCTCTGTCCATCAGGGGCATAACAATTGAAGATGCATATCCCTGCTTTAATGCCTGCTCTTGTACCCGCTTGAATTGCGGGGCGGCAAGCATTGCCTTGCAGAAGGCGGTTTCTTCGACAAAAATCACATTATCGGACAGGTCTTGCGCGTTCTCGATATTGCCTGATGTCGCAAGGTCGGCGTCCTCAATGCCTACGGAAGCGGCAGGACATAGAAAATTGTTGTCATCGCTTTCCGCAAAACCAATCCAAGCCATCTTATATCCGCAGTCTTCAACAATGATTTTGCAGGCTTCGTTCATATATTCAGTTTCATCAGTAGCCCGCATCATCGCCTGGTTGCTGCGACTTGACGCCTTCAATGCCCGGTTAAGCCTGTATAATTCATCCTCTCTCTGCTTGCGTTCTGTAATGTTCCTGATATTGCACTGGATTACCTTTTTGCGTTCAACAAAATAAACATTGCTGACGAACTCCACGTCTATTCGATGCCCGTCGGTCGTTTCCAGCGGCAAGTCTTCATAACGGATGTATTTCTCCCGCTGCAATTCCATGAAGTTGTCCTGGCTGGCAATCACGTCCTTGAAGGAGCCGAGTTCCCATATTCTCTTTCCAAGCAATTCTTCCCTCGAATACCCCAGCATCTCCACCAGAAACGGATTCACGTCATTGATCATCCCTGTTTCGGCATCTAGAATCAGTATACCGTCTTTCGCTGACTCAAAGAGCCGGCGATACCGTATCTCCGAATCTCGCAAGGCTTCTCCGGCCTGCTCTTCCTTGTTTTTCACAGCGTACCCACGTTTCTCAGCTGATTCTTATTTCTCATCTTGCCCCGTCAGGTATTTTTAATTTTTTTTAACTTCATATTACACTATAACTGCATTTAATCAAAAAAGCACGACAACCGCGCTTCGCAACCGGCAGTTCTTCCATTCCCGCTTTTTTATAAAACCTCATCCTAAAGATAACCTACCTGCGGAAAATCCCTATTCCATACGCAACGACATGTTTTCACATGGGGGAAAACCCTACCCGCCTATAGGAATACATGACCTTGAGGATGAACTAAATAACTAATATTTGTTATATTTATTTAATTTTTCTGTTTCTGGATTTGACAATCCTGCTGAAATCTTCGCCTATCTGAGCAAAGTATCTGCGGTATTCATCGGCGGAATCGGCCATGTCGCGCATCTTCGTCCGGTCGCTGAATCTTATTGCCGTATCTGCATATTTCGAGATTTTATTGTAAACGCCAAATGCCTTTACGCATGGTTCGCAGACCCGGTTTATATATGCTCGAACATGCCGCCGGCTTCCACTCCCTCTTGACCCCACTCGTCAGGATCTTCTATGCTGCAGTCACCATGAAATACTTTAATTGTCCGTTTAAGCCGCGATTCTTTGCCTTCCAATTCTGAAAAAGGTTTTTCCATCAGTGACAGACTGTCAGTAGGAAAAAGCAGGACACTGAAATCAGAAAGAGTAAAAATATTTTCTTCATACTAATTTAAAAAAATAGCCACTTGGTATTTTGTTGAAATAACACTATATTGAAAATGTGAAAAATACAATTTTAAAAATATTTTTAACACTGGGCATTATCGGACTTTTGTCCGGTTGCATGCCGGTGGTCATGTACGATACCTATGCTCCGAAATTCTCGGGAACCATCCGCTCCGCCGAGACAGGCAAGCCTATTGAAGGAGTATCCGTTGATATTGTCTCATACGGAGTATTAACGGATGAGACAGTATCCGATTCCGAAGGGAAGTTTACCGTTGGCCCATTGCGTCACTGGTTCTATCTTGTATATCTCGGATCCCCAGGAACATGGCCTACCCCATTATGGATAGAATATTATAGTGAGCCTAGGCTTCTCCTTAGCTTTCACAAAGGAAAAGATATTGACTGTTCGGGTGAATTCTGGGTTAGTTATAAATGTTATGATGGATATACCATCAAGCACAACCCCGAGGGCTATCTTATAGTTAATTTCTGGAATAAAGGCGAAAAAAAACAATTTCTTAACGAGTATCTTATCAATGGTGAAAAATCTCCCGGAAAACTTTTAATATCCGCAGGCTCTATAGAAATTACCATTGACAAAGAGTTTGCCGATTTTTTTCATGAACGGGCTGTGCAAAATTAATTTCCGGAAAGATTTTAAAACCAATCTTTAACATCTCCTGTATCAATCAGCATAACATTCATTCCATGATAAACTTTAACATCGATTCCGTAAGAATGCCAGTTTATATCCCAATCAACTCTAACCCTGACTTCAAAGGAATGGTCATTCACTTTAATTTCCAATATCTTCAGCTCCTCTTGATTCTGGAATAATGAACGGAGGATTTTTTCCAATATTTTTTTAGCACTTTCATCATCTGGGAATTTATTGCGGGAATAATTATAGACAATGTAATCCCATTTATATACTTTATGCGGGATTAAACTTAAAATGTCCAGCATTTCTTTTTGCCTTATTGATACAGTTCCCTTATAGCCGCTGTAACACTGCATCATGTATATCTTAGCCAGCTTATATCTACTGGGGGCTAAAAAAAGCATGATAGTGCTTTGATTATATAATTCTGCATCATCTTGTCTATTTTGAGTCATTATTCCTAATTTATTACCATGGGCGAAAAGCACCATTCCCCATAATTTGCCCTGATATTTCCCAAGATTAAGTTGTAGCTCTTCGAAGCTTTCACATTTAACGACTTTCTGTGTCCAAGTAAAAAGCTGTGTCGGGATCTGCCCGATAGAGCCTGAAGCCCCGAATACAGGTTGATCCGAATACCACGATCCGCCGCGAAGAAGGTCAGCACATATCCAGACATTCGGAACGGATATTTCAACGTAAATCCCGTCTGTTCCGGCATACGTCTTCAGGTCATGCGCCCAATAATCGAATTCTGAAGTGTTCAGCTGTACTTGCTGGGCTAAAGCGTCACGGGCATCTCCGGGAATATCTCGAAGCGTTACGCGGTTTTCCATAGACTTATAGCGCATCTTCTGCGTATATCTCCAGCCTTTGCATTTAAAAACAGCCGATGCTTTATCATTTGCATATCCGGTATGTTCCCAATCCCACAAATCAGACATTTTACGATCTCCTGTTCAATAATTGATGACGTTAAATCTTATTACGCTGGTCATGGTATTGGCGCCCAAGTCCGTGGAGATATCCCCGGCGATATCAAAGCGGGCCTTGTTGAAAATTTCGCCATCGAGAAGCGTGATGACTTTATGCATGAGAGTCAGCAGGTCGCTTTTGTCATTGTCGTTGTAAAATTCGACAGCGACAACAATATCAAGATGCAGTACCCGCGTGGGGATATCGTGTTTGTTGAACATTGAGGAATTATAGCAGACGACCGCCGCTGGGAGGCGAAGTTCCGGAACATATTTGAAGAGTTTCTGATAGCCTGCCCCTGGAAACTTCTTGACACTCCAGCCGCCATACTCCTTGAGTTTGGTAACGGCGAAATCGAGAATATCTTCCGTGTTCAGAATTTGCTGTGTCCTTGTAACGATTTTTGTCATGATAAATTCCTTTTTGTTGGTCCTTA
>MHBG01000042.1 GCA_001804785.1 Lentisphaerae bacterium GWF2_45_14 | reverse complement strand
GGATGACTACAAGCCCGTGGCAAGATATGACTTCATGTTCAAAAACTACTAGTTTCGCACTGTTGACGTCACAAGAATATTGTGGTATTGTTCGAATTGTTGGCATTTGACGGGAAACCGTGTTATTGTTATATTGAAAGTTAAACAATGCTTATTTATATTAGGGGGAAATGGCTATGCGTAACAAAACATGGTATCAGGCGAAAAGATTTACAACCACCGAGCTATTGACGGTTATGGCTATTATTGCCATCCTGATGGCGATGGGGCTTGGCGTCTATTCTTATGCAAGCACGAAAATGGCCGAGACAAGGACTCGCGGCACTGTCAAAAAGCTTGAGGTAGCTCTTGAGCTCTACAAAGAAAAGTTTGGCTATTACATTCCGCAGCCGGCATATGGCTATTTTCTGCTGGATGAGGTGGATAACTCAACGGCAGGCAAGAAAATTAAAGATACTTTCTGTCAGTTTATCGACTACGAGCAGATGATTAAAAACGACGCGGAGCCAATCGCCACAGGCTCCAATCGTTACTATGTACTTGACGGTTTCGGCGGAAAGATTCTCTACCGATGCCCCGGTTATTTCAATAAAGATAAATATGACCTTGTTTCAGCGGGATCAAACAGTGCCATGGGCAATCTGACCAACGTCAATCCAAATGACTTTGACCCTTTGACTAACGTCGAGTCCGGCACGACGCCTACGACAAATGCCAAAAACAATCTCGGAAAAGGAGACGACGTCGCCAACTTTCAGAATTAACTGGTCAGATGCTGGACTTTTCTTTGCTGCGCTGGCGGCGGGAAAGAAGGAAGAGTTTAAAAAACATAAAAATATTAGGAGAGAGAAGATGAGGATCCAGAAACGGAAGTTTACAATCATTGAACTGCTTGTGGTTATCGCGATAATCGCGGTTTTGATGGGAATGCTTCTGCCCGCCGTAACCGCCGTAAGGCAGAACGCCAGAAAAACCCGTGCTAAATCTGAGCTCAACGCCATTGTTACAGCGATAAAGCAGTACGAGGCAACATACGGATATTTTCCGATGGATACCAGTTATGACAATGGTGAAGCCAAATACAGGGAACTTTTTGAAATCCTCACCGGATATGACGGTCCCGATGTTGGAACTGTTCCCAACGGAACAACGACCTTCGGTAATACTAGAAATGTGAGATTTCTTGATGTCCCATCCAGTTATGGAACAAATACCGCAGCTGTTTCCGGGGTTCCTGCCGCTGGAACATATACCAATCCGGCAAGCGCGGCCGGTGATTATTATGACCCGTGGGGCAGCAGATATATGATTTTTGTTGATGCCAATTATGACGGTGTTTTTAACAAAGCAAATGATTATGCGGGTTCAGCTAATGTCCTTGTCGAAGGTAAAAATGGTTCGGTTTTCGCATACTCGCTCGGAGCGGATCAGAAGCATCACATTACCACGGAAAGCGATACGAATAACAAGGACAACATCTATTCCTGGAAGTAATAAAGATGTTTACCGCGAAGGACACGAAGGAGCACGAAGCCGGGCGGAGACCGGAATAATATAAAAGTACAGGAAGCGTGATATGAAAAAGATGTTGAAAATCAAGCGGTTTACGCTTATTGAAATGCTTGTTGTCCTGAGCATTATCGGGGTGCTTATCGGCGTAAGTTTGCCCGCATTCAACAAAATAATGTCGGGGCAGGGCGTGTCCGGCGGCGCTCGCGAAATCGGAGGAATGTTAAGGATGACCCAAGCATTCGCTATCGGAAACAATAAATACGCGGCGCTGATAATCCCGGGAAATGAGGCTTCGGTAACATCTATAGTTTCTGATAAATACAAGTTTAGGAGCTACCGCCCCTGTATTGTCAATTATAATTCTTCGACAGGTACATGTACATTTGTGAGCTGGGTGCCCGACACTAAATGGAATTTCATTCCTGACGGGACTCTGGTCTTCTATGACGCCACTTCTCCGCTGGCAACTACGGCGTCAATAACACCGACAGTAAATCCTGGAAAGGCTGTGAATGATGTTGATTTCTCCGATATATCTTCTGTTGCGGGATCTTCTGCCGTCGATATTGAAGCGTCCATGGCAATCATTTTTAAACCGGGCGGCTCCTCGTTCGATTTTTCTCCGATACAGACGATGATTTGTCAGGGAGTATATAATGGCGGAACCTCAACAAGAACCAGTGTGGCGAATAAAATAATCATCAGCGTAAATCCTTATACCGGGAGAATATCTTATGACTAAGTCCATTAAAAAGTTTTTCAACATGGTTGAGGTTACTCTCGCTATCGCCGTTGTGGGAATCGGCATAGCAGGGATAATGAGCCTTTTTCCTGTAGCAGTTTCCGCAAGCAGGGATGCGATAGCCGACAACTATGCAGCAGATACCGCCGACCAGATGATAGCTTATATATCAATAATTTCCAAAGCCGACTGGGCTACGTTCATCGCTGGAAGCTCAGTGCCTGATGAGTCCTCCATCCCGAGCGACCCGATTTCCAGTCTCGCTTGCGCTACCGATACCGGTCTTGAAAACATCAAAGCAAGCGGCACTTCCGGAATATTCAAGATTACCCAGGGAAGCGGCAATGGCATCGTTGATTTTTCGGCCTTTATAAAAGTGTGGCGGACGCAGCTTCCGCAGATGAATATAGCTGGACAAGTAACGAATGTCGGATGGGACAGCACCTTCCTCTACGGTTCCGGCGTACATATAGAGATATCTTATCCGGCAGAAGCTCCGGCGGCCGGCAGGAAAAAGATAAATTACTATTTTGAAGTATTTAAAAATTAAGCGAAAGAGACCGGCATAATGAAAATAAAAATAAACTACAAGAGTTATCCGCGGTTACGAGTGATGCCCTATTCGCTTATCGAACTACTCGCGGCGATGGCCGTCTTTACAATACTGATACTGGCGCTGATGCAGTTCACATCATCGGCGCAGAAAATATGGACAGGCTCAAACGCGAAAACCATGATGTTCGAGGATGCCAGAATCGCGCTGAACCTTATTGCCCGCGACCTCCAGTGCGCCTATTACAACTCCACTTACTACGGACCATACAAGGTTTATGATCAAGTCGCGACTTCTGCGGATTTTGACAGAATAGATTTCGTGGCTAAATTATCTGAAAAACCGGCCTTTAACACTGGAACATCCTCCACAAATCTGGCGGAAGTAAGGTACTGGTGGGAGGGCCCGACCGCCGCTGACGACCTCCGTTGCAAGCTTTACAGAAGTGTCGTCGGGGATGTGCTTACCACAGAATGGAATTTTTACACATGCACCGAAGATGGTCAGGATGCCGTATTTCCAGCCGGCGACATAAATCCCGGCACAACAGTAAACTCGTCTGATGTCATTCCATACGTTGTCGACTTCAGTATAAAACCCTTGAAAGCGACCCTCGCCTCGGGCGCCTTGCAATTAGCGACAGACCAGGCTGAATTTCCTTATGCTGTTATTATCTCCATTTCTCTGCTTGAAAAAGGATACTATCTGAAATGGCAAGGTACAGGAAGCACGGATACCGGCCATATTCTCGTAAAAAACAATAAACGGACATTTTCAAAGATCGTGCTCCTCGGCGATAGAGGGCAGAATTAGAAAGAATCTGGAGCCGGAAGTCTTGAGTTAATTATAATGAAGGGTTTGAGTTATGAAAAATTTATTTAAAAAGACAATGTCAGGACGGCGTAAGGAAAGAGGTATAGCTCTTCTTTTTACGCTTGGAATACTAGGGCTCCTGACGGTCCTTGCTCTGAGTTTCGCGGCAAGCGCCATGCTTGAACGCAAGGCAGCCCAATACAGCAGCGGGGCCTCGTCCGCAAGAATTCTCGCGCAGTCCGGACTGAATCGCGCGATAGCGGCAATGACTTATTACATGACTCTTTCCGACAATTACGATGTCGTAGTCAGTAAAGACAATTACAGCGCTATCACCGCGAATCAGGGAACTTATGATTTCATGTACCGACTCAATACTGACATTGATGGCGTGTATTTCAAAATCAGGCCATCAGAATACGATGCCACCAATACTGCCTGTCCTCACTGGATATATGTTGATAACGGGGGTACCACTGCCGGATTGTCGCCGACAAATGAGCTTATCGGCCGTTTTGCCTATGTCGTGATGGCGGCGGGCGGAAGGCTTGATCCTTCGGCCTGCGTCGATACCGGAATAGATGAATCGAGCCTGAACGCATCAGGGATTACCTCCGGAGAGCCGAGGGTCGGCGCGAATGTTTACGAGATTTATCTGGGCGGCGTTGAGCCGGATTTAAATAACTATCTATCAAGCGGCAATGTACAGAAAATGAATTATGTGAACGGCGGAGGCCTGTTGACCAATGGCGGCAGATGGACTGACTACTCCACCTTTTTCACCGATGCCGGATTGGCCAGTACCGGAACAGATATTGAGAAAAGGGCAAAATGGCAGTGGGATTGGTTCGCTGTAGGCTCCGAAGCATTGAAATTCCAGGAAGCTTTCTGGATAGACCTTGACGGCGATGACAAACGTAAGTCTGACGGGACCGAGCTCTTTCAACGTTTTAACCTCAAAAGAGCAGACTGGGATACCGGACTCGGCGGAGGCGCCAATAGTGCCGCGGCGGTGGAGAAACTCCGCGGGACAGTACCTGCAAGTACAAGAACAGTATTCAGCACAACTCCAGGAACAGGCACCGATACTCTCGAATGGCTTAAGCAGTCCGACAGCTATCCCCTTACGACGTACACCGACAGTATAACAGCGGGAACATTCGCCTCTGTCGCAGCCAGGGCCAACCAGATTGCCGCAAATATCATCGACTACTGCGATACGGATAGTATCCCAACTTCTGACGTCGCCGCCGCTTCATGGACCGGCGCGACAGCCCCGACATATACCGGAAACGAAAAAACCCCTTACATAAATGACTTTCTAATTAATACGGTATCTACAATTACGATTGTGGCAGTCGCGGCAGATGCAATTCCAGATGCTGTAACAGCAAACGACTATACTGTTGATTGCTCAGTCGATATCACCGCGCTTGCCGAAGCTATCGATATTTACGGGCTCTCCACGCTTCCCGCCGTGGCAGCAGCGACAAGAGTGCAGCCATATTCAGGGGGAGCAGCCACCGGAATAACGGTTGCAATAGATATAGACGGTGCTCCCGCTTCCTCAAGTACGTTAGATCTGACATCAGGGATGAATTCGGACATGACGTACAGCGGCAATTATGCTACCGTATCCAATGCCTTCGGTACGGTTTCATATTCCACGACTATATTGAATCCCGGCGCTTGTCCTGCCGTCACCATCACCATCACGATTCCGGCTTTTAATCTCGTTCTTACCTATGACGGAAATATCACAGACTATTCGAAACTCCCCGCACATAGCAGCCCGATAAGATACAATGATGCTACCAACACCAATGCATTGTCGGTAACAGGAGCTTCCACCAAGACTTCAAATATCAGATGGGCAACAGATGATCCCCGGCAGAATTTGAACAGTTCCGACTGGGTACTTGAAGATGGAGGCGCCGTAATTATTCCGACTTCACCGATTGGTGTTCAAAATACCTTGTCCATGCCGGCCAGTGCCGCCGCTGCCACAACCGCTGGACAGGACTATGAGGCCTCCCTTTTGGGTATGTCAACCGCATATATTCGCAATGCACCGATGGTCTCCCCATGGGAACTGGGAACCATTCACCGAGGTGCGCTCTGGGAGACTATCAACCTCAAGAAGTACAATACCGCAACCGCGTCGCCCTATCCCAATCTGGTCATGGGTGCCTATTCAGACGGGGACGCAAATATCCTCGACCACATAAAAATGACTTCGGAAAACGAGACTTACGGCCTTGTCAATCTCAAGACCTCTAATCAGGAAGTACTCCGCGCGCTATTTATGGGTATCCCGGTAAGCGCCGATTATAACGGTATTCTTTCAGATACCAGCAATCCGATTACGGCATCCAATGCCGGTACCATTGCCGGTAACGTAAAAACATACATATCATCCCATTCCGTAAAAAACCGTGGGGAAATCGTTAATGCAAGCGGAATGTCTGACGCCGCCGTAATGACTAACCAAACCTCCGATGCAATCAAAGAAGCCATAATAGGGAAAATGGCAAATCTGACGTTGATTGATAAATCTACAATTTTTAAGGTCGTCATAGTCGCACAGTCAATAAAGGATGCGGGCGGGCCGTACGGGACTGACGCGCCTCTGAGAAAAGACTTTAATGCCGACGGGGACTCTGTCGATTCGATATCATCTTCTGATACCGCGGCCCTTTTGAAGCTTGGCTACAGGGATCCTACCTCGCTTACAAACTATACAGTCCCGACTATCGGTGAACCCACTAATTGTCGTAAGGGCCGATATGAGGCTGGATTTGACGAGATAAATGGAGAGCAGAAAATAATAGTGACCATAAAGTATGACACAACTACGAGCAAGTGGACAATCCTTAACTATGAACTGGTGAGTGAGTAATATGAGAAATATTTTTTGTGCCTTGATGTTGTTTGTCTGTTTCGCGGCTGTCGGCGCTGAAGACAGCGAAAATAAAAAAGCCGAGGGCAATGTCTCTCCCACCACGGAAGAGAGCCCCAAGAAAAACCTTGGGAAAAGTATTGACTCCAAAAAGATGAAAATAAATACGATCTATGTGGACAAGACCGTCAAAGATTTGACTAACCGTCTTAAAGAAGATGCAAAAGGCTCAGGAGAAGCCTATTCCACTGAACTCAGTATCTTTGCCTCAAAACTCCAGCTCATAGGGAAATATCCCGATATAGAACTTGAAACCGGAACATACAGAAAATGGTACATCCTCCTGTATAATACGGTAGAGGGACTTTCCAAAGCAAGACGCGCTGAAAAAACAGCAAAGCTTATGAATAATGGAAATGCCTCAGTACAGGCGGTAGCGGCATACAAAAAGGGTATTTCTGATTATAGAACTATTCTTAAAAATAAAGCGAAATATCAGATACCGGACGATAAGCTTAGGGAGATGCAGAAGAAGAAGGAAGAGGCTGAACGTAAGGCAAAGCGCAGATAGCGGGCCTTCCTTTACGTGAAATCCAACACAGTTTTGTCCAGGCTTCGCCTGGAGGTCAGTTGCAATATTTCAGGAAATCAGCCTTGATAATCCGTCTGTAAGTCCTTATCTCGGGCGAGTTATCGGCCTTGCCATATTGGCCGTAGTTTTTATCGAAATCCTGCCCTATTCTGGCGAGATCATCGGAACTGTCATCGTTAGTTCTTTTCCCGACGGTGTCTGAGTAAAACTGGTCGCCTCGCACTTGGTCATCCGGAAGCACTTCATAGCTTGTTATGAGTATTGCGTCGGCGCCGGACGCCATGGCCTTCGCTTTCAGCTCTTTTATCATATCCTCTTTGGGGTATTTTTCATAAGGACCTGAGGCCGTAGCGCTTCCCATTATCTTGTAGGGCGCTGTGATTTTTGATTTATCCTTAAACACGTCGACTTTATCGGTTTCTTGGAATATTTCACCTTTGTAATCTACCTGCATGCAGGCATTCAGGCAAAAAAGCGCGGCCGCTGAAAAAAACGTTCTGATTGAAAAATTCATAAAAAATCCCCGTTCTTCATTCTTTTACTGATGGACTGAAAATTAGCCCGGAGAAAGCGAATTTCAAGGTTCCAAGCAATTATATCAACATCAAAAGAAGAAGTCTTACTTGATATTCCATCTGCATTAAATTAGATTGTTTCAGAATTAACCAAAAGGGGAAGATACTCTTATGAAACCGTTCGCAATGTTAGTCGCTGCCGTATGCTTCGTACTCTGTGCCGAGGCGCGTGATATAAAAACACTTGACGGGAAAGTATATAAGGATGTGACTATCTGTGATTCGACAGCCTACGGCATCGATATATCCTATACCCCTGAAGGTGGTGGAATCGGAATAAAAGAGCTCTTCTTCAAAAACCTGCCGGAAGATATCAGGAAAGAATTCAACTACGAACCGAAAAAAGCCGAATCATTGCAGAAAAAAGTAGCCATGTACCGCTGGAAACTGGAACAGCAGCAAATTGAGGCATACAAGAAGGAACTTAAGTATGAGCAGGATGAGGAGGCCCAGGAAGAACACATTACCGCCGTTATATGCGCTCACAAAAAGTACTATAAACTACTCACCATAAGCACGGATGGCAATGGCGCCGTCGCATGGGCGGATTCCTTTTATTCGAACGTTACTGAAGGACACGAAGGTAAGGTCTATGTATTCGGGCTTCAGGATTCTCCGCAGGGTTCAGCATGGGAAGGATACCTTTATCCTGTCGGCTTCGAAGTCAACGGTCAACCGGCCTATGCAACTAACACCGATGATGCGTATGGAATGATAATGAACAAAAAAAGTGGGAACTGAGCTACTGGAAATTCATCTCAGTTGATATTTTTTTAATCTTGTCGCGGAGGTCGGCGGCTCTTTCGAATTCGAGAGAATCGGCGGCCTCGTACATTTCCTTTTCGAGCTCGCGGACCAGTTCTTCGATTGATGAGCTTTCGGTCCCCTGTGCGGATGCTTTTGCCTTTGGCGCGAAACTCAATGATTCCGAGATTATGTCACAGATAGTCTGTTTGACTTCCTTCTTTATCGTTTTCGGGGTGATTTTATGTTTTTTGTTGTAAGCGGTCTGGCAGATTCGGCGTTTTTCGGTCACATCGACAAGCTTTTTAATGCTGTCGGTAATCCTGTCGGCATAGAGGATAACGCGTCCGTTCACATTTCTTGCGGCGCGCCCCGCGACCTGTATCAGGGAACGTTCTGAGCGCAGGAATCCTTCTTTATCGGCGTCAAGTATTGCCACGAGCGCTACTTCTGGCAGGTCTATGCCTTCACGGAGAAGATTTATTCCAACGAGGCAGTCAAAATCGCCTTTTCTGAGTTCGTTAAGGATTTTCGCGCGTTCGAGTGCATCGATTTCCGAATGAAGGTAACGCACCTTCATTCCCAGATCGCACAAATAATCACTGAGTCGTTCGGAACTTTTCTTTGTAAGCGTGGTAACAATGGTCCTTTCGCCGCGTGCCGTGGCCTTTCTTATTTCATTCATAACATCGTCTATCTGGCCTTCGAGAGGTTTGATTATGATCTCCGGGTCGAGAAGCCCAGTGGGTCTGACAACCTGCTGAACGGCTTCGCCGCCGCATTTCTCAAGCTCGAAGGAACCGGGGGTGGCGGAAACAAAAATGGTCTCCTTTATAAGCGACATGAATTCATCGAACATCAGCGGCCTGTTGTCGAGCGCCGACGGCAGGCGAAACCCATGGTCTACGAGGGTCTGTTTTCGGCTCCGGTCAGCCTTGTACATCGCGCCCAACTGTGAAATTGTAACGTGCGATTCGTCCACGACCGTTATGAAGTCTTCAGGGAAAAAGTCAAAGAGGCAGAACGGCCTGCTTCCCGGCATACGGTTTGAGAGGTGCATTGAGTAGTTTTCAATCCCGCTGCAGTAGCCGATCTCCCGCATCATCTCAATATCGGAATTGACCCTCTGGAAGAGCCGCTGCGCCTCGACGAGTAGGCCATTTTTCTCGAAATGGCGGACGCGTTCCAGCATTTCTTTTTTGATGCTTTCGAGGGCCTTTTCAATTTTTTCCTGCGGCATTACGAAGTGCTTGCAGGGAAAGAATACCGCCTTGTCTTTCTTCGCCTTTAGTCTGCCGGATACCGTTTCATGCGAACTTACCGACTCTATTTCGTCGCCCCAGAACGAGACTCTCACAAACTCATCCCGCTGCGGCAGGAACACGTCCACTGAATCGCCTCTTACGCGGAATTCTCCCGGCCCCGGCGCAGTGTCGTTTCGGTCATACTGAATAGCTACGAGTTTACGGAGAAATTCGTTACGATCCATCGTCGCGCCTTTTTCCATGCATACGCTCATCCATTCGTAGTCGTCGGGAGAGCCCAGCCCGTATATACATGATACGCTGGCGATAACGATTACATCGCGTCTTTCCATGAGCGATGATGTTGTAGATAGCCTGAGCCGCTCAATGCCCTCATTTATACTGGCATCTTTTGCAATATAGGTATCCGTTTGCGGGATATAGGCCTCGGGCAGATAGTAATCGTAATAGCTGACAAAGTATTCTACCGCGTTTTCGGGAAAGAATGATTTAAACTCGCTGTAAAGCTGGGCCGCGAGTGTCTTGTTGTGCGAGAGAACCAGAACGGGTTTCTCGAATCGTGATATCGCGTTGGCGAGAGTAAAAGTTTTACCCGAACCGGTAACACCCTGAAGCGTCTGATATGGCGTTCCCGCTTTTATCCCGGCGCTTAACGCATCTATTGCTTCCGGCTGGTCGCCCGCCGCCTTGAAATCTGAGACTAATTTAAACATTTCCGCTTTCTTTTCTGTATCATCGTAAGCTTAACCGCTCTGCACGATTTTGCAAATCCATCAGAAAAATGAGGGCGTGACGATGTTTAAAGCATTATGCTGTTGCTCGTCTGTGAAAAGACTTCTTGATTGAAATTTCTGGGCGGATGCTACGCTTTCCGCCCCGGCGCCAAATTCCTGAACGCTAGGCAAATATTTTCAGGAGTTTTTTCGCTGTATCGTGTGCCAGAGTCATGTCCGGCAAAACAAGGTCGGGAAGTCGGCAGAATGGTATCATTTCCGCCGTTACCGGAACGCCGGGCGCGTGTTTTTTCAATGCATCTTTAACGGCGTTGAAATTGACATCGCCTTTTTCCAAGTCATCGCCGAATCCGTGTATCGTACCGCCAGCGTCTGTGCGGGTGAAGTTTTTGGTGTGCACGGCTTTAATCCGCGAACCAAGAATTTCTATCCAGTGTTCGGGATAGCCGTTTATGAGTGCGTTGCCCATATCAAAATAGCTGCCGATTCTCGAAGAACCGAAACTGTCGATGTAAAATTTCATTTCGATTGGAGAAAGCAGAAATTTGTTCCATACGTTTTCAATGGCAATATTTATCCCTTCTTTTTCGGCATCCTTCAAAAGAGCAGAAATCGAGTCAGAAGAAATATCCCATACTTTCTGGTATGACTCGACTGGTCTCGAAGGGTCCCACGCAACATCTACGGCGCCCGGGACTACGAGCACCGTTTCCGCACCGAGCCATGACGCGATGCGGATATATTTCTGAGTAAACTCGATGGCGTTTTTGCGTTCTTCAGAATTTTCCGAAGCCAGAGAAGCGCCCCAATAATAGCCAGTGGCGAGCGTCCTCAATCCTATAGAAGAATCTTTTGCCGCTGCCGCGATTTTGCGGCATTCGGATTCGCTAATATCAGGTTTAACTGATTCGCCGACAGTTATTTCGAGTCCGTCAAGACCCATTTCAGAGGCGTCTTTTATTGCCGAGAACGCATCTTTTTTTCCGTCGAATCCGCCGAGTACCCAGTAATTTATAGCTTTATAAAATGACATTTCAGTATCTCCTTTTTAGAGTTTAACGGTTGAATCAGTTTCAATCGATTTCATTTCGGCCTCGACCATTTTAATTGAGTCGACTGTTTCGCGAAGTGTCGTGTACTTTTCAGGTTTTACGCCGTTCTTTACGCAGTCGAGCATGTAATCGATCTCAACGTGCCAGCCCGTGGGAAGTTCGGGAATAGCGGGTTTGGGCTCTTCAATCTTTCCGTTTTCGTGGATTACCTTGTAACCGCTTTCCGATAAACGTATTGTCATTTTCTCGCATACGATCTGGAAGCTCATTTCGAATGGAGTGCCCTTTGCGGCGTCCCATCCGCCTTCGGCGGTGATGAGAGAATTTTTGCCAAAATTGTAACGGGTCATGACGTGGTCGATTCCGCTGTCAGACCTTACTCCCTTTACTCCAAATGAAGTTACGCTTTCGGGCATTCCGAAGAAATACCTTATCGCATCGGTATCGTGCAGGTGCAGGTCATATATCGCGCCTCCGCTCAGGCTTGACTTCATGAACCAGTTCTTCCATGAATTGCCATCAATGTTCGGCGAAAGCCTTTTCAGGGTGGCGCTTATAACTTTGCCGGCTTTTCCTGAATTGATAAGCTCATAGGCGTGGCGGTATTCCGGCCAGAAGCGGATGCACATACCTGTCATTATGAAGCCTTTGGATTTTTCCGACGCGTGCAGAATCTCCATCGCTTCGGAACTGTTTGCCGCAAGCGGTTTTTCGCAGAGGACATTCTTATTTATTTCGAGCGCGGCTGTCGCATATTTTTTGTGAAGGTATAAGGGTACGCATATATCGACGAGTTCGACTTCTGGATCGTTTATGAGGTCCATGCCGTCTCTGTAAGTCTTTATTCCGTTGAGGTCTAGGGGCTTGCTGTTGTCGCCGCCTCCGATATTGCCGATAACGGAACTTATGTCGCCCTTGAGCTTGTCCGGATTTACATCGGCTATTGCGACAATCTCCGCCTTCGGATTTGATTTGTAAATGCTGAAGTGAGTCGTTCCCATGAATCCGAGTCCGATTATTCCGACTTTTACTTTTCTATCCATTTTGCGTCTCCATTTTTCTGTTTACTATGATTTTAACATTCCCGGCTTCTTTTTTAAATGGAAGAATAAGCAAAGATATGGACTTTTATGCAAAAAGCATGTATATTTGTCAATATGAAAGCATCAATCGAAATTATACTGCACGACGAGATTCAGAGGCTTTTCGATAACTTCGCCGAATCATTTGGCGTCAATATAATATTTTTCTCGATTGAGAGGCAAGTGCTTAAAAGGGGGCTGGAAAGGCAGAACTCAGAATTCTGCTCCATAGTTCAGAATTCTCTTTACGGCAGTAGTAAATGCGCGTACATGGATGAGGCCAAGTGCCGCGAATGCGTCAGAACTAAAAAAATAATCAGTTATCAGTGCCATGCGGGAATAGAAGAAGCCGTCGCTCCGATATTTATTAAAGGGCAGCTTGCGGGTTATGCGATGATTGGGCAGTTCAGGACTAGCCGCACGCTTCCGGGCAAAGTCATGTGCGAGGCCGCGAAAAAGGGAGTGGCCGCACAGCTGTCCACAGCGTTTTCAAAACTTCCGCTGTTTGAACGTGCCAAAGCGGAAAGCATGCTCGGGCTTTTTTCGACCATTTCGGATTATATCACGGCGAAGGAAATAGTTGACATCAAGGGAGAAAAGCTGATAAGCCGAATAATGTCATATGCCGCCGAAAATATGGAGCGGAACATTACGCTCCCTGAGGCGGCATCAATTGCCGGGCTTAGCATCTCATCCGTTTCCCACATGTTCAGGCGTTTTCTGAACAAGTCGTTCAAAGGGGCAATGATTGAGCTGAAACTCGACCGTGCCGATGAGTATTTCAGAAGCTCTCCCGAGATATCAATAGAGGAGGCCGCCTGGAAAGTCGGCTATTCCGACGGGCTGTATTTTTCCAGGCTTTATCGAAAATACCGGGGGATTCCCCCCAGCAAGGCCAGGGAACAACTTAACAGCTGAGTTTTGTTCCGGGACTCGCCTTTTTCAGTCGGGAAAGAAATTCCGGAACGTTTTCACTGCCTTCCGCCGGGGCCCACGGAGCGAAGTCGCTTTCAGGAGTCGGGAGATATGGTCCTTTTTTGACTTCCAGGACGATTGAGCCTTTTTCATGCGGGATGAAACCGTGAAAAGTATTTTCGTCTATTTCGATTGCACGAGTTTCGCCGGAAACTGAAAGCTCGATGCGTTCTTTGACCGTGCCATCGTTGTCAAAGATAAGGACATCCGCTGTCCCCTTCAATATCACGAGCAGTTCCCATGCGTCAAGCCGCGAATGCCTGTGCGGCCTTATATAGGTTTCGGGGTCTGCTGCGATGCAAAGGCGGTGGATATCTTCGTCTATTGATTTATGAAAGTTGAAGTGCGCCCTTTTTCGCGGCGATTCGACAGCCTTCTTTTCCAAGTCTCCGAAAAATTCTTTACCTATTATTCTCATTGTCGTGCCCTTTTGTTATACGTTTTTCTTTAAACCTTTTATCATCTCTTCGGCTGCCTTTTTGCCGGAGAGGAGCATTCCACCGAAAACGGGACCCATACGGTATCCGCCGCAGACGGCGTTCGCCGCCATACCGCTAACGAACAAACCCGGATAGACTTCCCTGGTATTTTCTACTGTCTGTCGTTCGCCGGTATCGGCTTCCATTGATTTTTCGCCGACCATTCCTCCGGTTGATGTGTTGAGTTTTACTCCCATTTTGCGGATTAGGACTTCCGCAACGTATGCCGGGTGCCCGGTCGCATCGAGAACGTACTTGCTGTGCATTGTCAAGGGGTCGATGTGCCAGTCGAGCGTCTTGACCGCGCCCCAGTTGATAACGAGTCCCGCCACGCGGTCGGACTTTATCACAACGTCTTCCATTGCTATAAGGTTGAATATTGTAAGTCCCGCCTCGGAAGCGCTTTTTATCAGCGATGCCGTAAGGTATACGGAGTCAACGGTATAATAGCCTGGTTCGTACAGCTTTGTCTTGACTTCGAACTCATCCAGTACCGTCTTTCCCTCCTCCTGGATGACTACATCGTTAAACATCATTCCGCCGCCCCAGAGTCCGCCGCCGATGGAAAGTTTACGTTCGAAAAGGGCCGCCTTGAAACCAGCTTTGGCTAGGTAATATCCGGCGACAATTCCCGACGGCCCGCCGCCAACGATGGCGACATCGATATCGAGATTGTCGGTGAGCTTCTTGTAATAACTGTCTATGATTGCTTTACTTATTGTGACTTCATTAAGCATTTCCGCCTCCGTTTTTTTAGTTTTTCGGAACACCGGACAGGCGGCGTTAACGTAAGATATTTCTCTGTAACCCGCGGAATGAGGAATTTCAGAATTCCGGCTCCCTTCGACGGCATTATCCGCATCAGGTTCAAAGGGTATGATCTCAGGCTCTTGTTTTAAGCCACCCCTGTCTCGAAGCGAATAAAATATATGTGGAATAAATGAATTGCAAATTTTTTAGAGGTTTCCAGCATTTCATTCCGTGTCTTTTTATCATTTGCAACTTCAAATAAATCGCGCTCGGCAGATGCGGAAACTTGCTTAATCATTATTTTGGGTTATTTTTGACGAAAAAGGACAGCTCCGCCAATGTATGAAATAGATATAGAACGGGAATTCTCCGCCGCCCATTTCCTGAGAGGTTATCAGGGAAACTGCTCCTCGCTCCACGGGCACAACTGGAAGGTGCAGGTCTTCGTAAAAGCCGCGCGCCTCGACAAGATAGGCATTGCACTCGATTTTCGCAAACTTAAAAAGGAGCTGGACACTGTACTCCTGGAATTTGACCACAGTCATCTTTCCGAGCTGGAATTATTTAAGGACTCCAATCCCACAAGCGAGATGATTGCCAAGGTCATATACGAAAAGCTCAAGCCGCTGATTGATGATGGAAACGCATCCGTTTCAAAGGTAAGAGTTTGCGAATCCCCTGGCTCGGGAGCGACTTATTTCGGACCTTGCACTGAAAATGCCTGACACTCTCACAGTCAATGAGACCTTTACCAGCATACAGGGCGAATCGACCTACGCGGGCTCTCTTTGCTTTTTCATAAGGCTGGCCGGCTGTAATCTAGCATGCGCGTACTGCGACACGACTTACGCGTCAACGCCCTCAGACGGCAAAAATATTGAACTCTCAGAGCTCGTCAAAATGGCGGTGGATGAAGGCGTTAAGACTGTCGAAATAACAGGAGGCGAACCGCTGCTTCAAGAAAATACGCCTCAGCTCTGCAAGATGCTTCAGGAAAAGGACTTCCATGTACTTGTCGAGACAAACGGTTCGCTCCCCGTTTCAATCTTGCCCGCCGGAACAATCAGGATAATTGACTGCAAGACGCCGTCAAGCGGCGAAGCTGGCGCTATGGACTTTTCAAATTTTGAAATTATAAATGAAAACGATGAAATAAAGTTCGTCATTTCCGATTACGCGGACTTTGAATATTCTCTTGAGACCATAAGAAAATATTCTTTGGACTCGAAGACGGAGAAAATCCTTTTCAGCCCGGTCTGCGGCACACTTGATCCCGAAGAACTCGCAGGATGGATGATAAAAAGTAAAGCTCCGGCGCGTTTCCAGTTGCAGCTTCATAAAATAATATGGAGCCCTGATAAGAGAGGTGTATGATGTCTAAAAAAGCAGTAGTGCTCCTGAGTGGAGGTCTCGATTCGGCAACGTGTCTGGCGATTGCGAAAAGCGAAGGCTTTAAATGTTATGCGCTGAGCTTCGACTACGGCCAGCGGCATGCCGTAGAGCTTGAATCCGCAAGAAAAGTCGCCGCAGCCGCAGGGGTTGAAAAGCACGTCGTAATTAAAATCGATCTCACGCTCTGGGGCGGCTCAGCATTGACCTCGGACGAGATAAGTGTCCCCGCCGCAGGAAGTGCCGAAGGAATACCTGTCACATATGTTCCGGCAAGAAACACAATATTTTTATCGTTTGCGGCGGCATGGGCGGAAGTCCTTGGCGCTAAGGACATTTTTATAGGAGTCAACTCGGTAGATTATTCGGGCTACCCCGACTGCCGCCCACAGTTTATCAAGGCATTCCGTGACTGCATAAACCTCGGGACAAAGGCCTGTGATGAAAACTGGAGTTTTGAAATCCATACCCCCATCCAGTACGACAACAAAGCACAGATAATTAAGAAAGGTCTCGCGCTCGGCGTCGACTATTCACTGACTCACAGCTGTTACAATCCCGATGAGTCCGGCCACCCCTGCGGAAAATGCGACAGTTGTGTTTTGCGCCAGAAGGGGTTCGCAGAAGCGGGAATATAATATGGAAAGGCTTCTGAAGGCGATAAAGGAATCGAAGCACCTGGTGGCTCTCACGGGCGCCGGAATCTCAACACTTTCAGGCGTAAGCGATTTTAGAGGGAAAAACGGACTCTATAAGCAAAATTCAATAGAGGCCGACAATATCTTCTCGCTTTCTTATTTTCTCAAAGACCCTTCGTATTACTATCTTAAAACGAAGGACTTTATCTATAATGTTCATGAAAAAATTCCCTGCGTCGTTCACCGTGTTCTAGCCGAGCTAGAGAGAAAGAATATTCTTAAGTCCGTGATAACACAGAATATAGATATGCTTCATCAAAAAGCCGGGTCACGTAATGTTATTGAGATCCACGGCTCGCCTGCGGTCCATAAATGCCTTAGATGTGCGAAAAGTTTTCCTTATGACGAAATAAGGACTATTCTGGAAGAAGGGAAAATTCCGCATTGCCCTGACTGTGGAGGAATCATAAAACCCGAGATAATCTTTTTCGGGGAAAACCTCAACGAACGTGCGCTTAGTAATGCAGTTTCGGAGGCGTTAAAGGCCGATCTTATGCTGGTGCTCGGCTCAACTCTCGTTGTGCAGCCTGCCGCATCGCTCCCGCTTTACACCATCAAGAACAGCGGGCGAATCGTGATAATCAATAACATGGAAACACCGCTCGATGATATGGCGTTATTGCGTTACAGCGATCTTGAAAAAAGCTTCAACTATTTGGACGGTTGTTTTTTCTGAGGCTGTGATTTTTCTGAACTTGCGTTTTCGGGGCGGCTGTTTAAAAGCTCTTTATTTTTCCTGAAATCGTATTTTTCGGCTTTTTTCATATACTTCTTACTATTGAAGAATTTGATCATGTCTGCCGCAAAGGCATCCATATCTATATTTTTCCAAGCTTCCGCCGTCGCTTTTTCGGGGTCTTTTAGATCGTGCAGAGCCTGATAGTATTTCAGTGGGATAGCGGCGTACTCGAACTTTCCCATTACAGGCGCGCCCTTGTTGAGAAAATATATAAGTCCCCATGCGGACGCATAGTTCTGCGGGAATGTATTTTTGTCATAGAATTGAGGATAGTCTTTTTGGAGCAGGTCGTTAATAGCGCTCTTGGACGTCCCGCCGCAGCGTTCAAATTCGGAAAGCCTGGCTTTCGGATCCAGTTTAAAGTTGTTGCCTTTAAATTCAAGGCCTTCAAAGAAAGAGGCGTGACCCTCGTTGAACCATGGGGCGGCGCTTATCATATCGCTGGCATAAAATATGTACTGATGAAAACCCTCGTGATAGAGTATTTTAACCATTTGCTCCCGGTTTTCTTTTCTATTCTCGGAGACGGGGGAAATTATGAGTTCCTCCTTGGAGGGCGACCACATTCCGATGGAAAACGAAGCTTTATCGTCAAGATATTTAAGGTATTCGTCTCTTGAGTTGAAGGATTTTACAACGCTTATTTTTCGGAGCGGGCTTTTGAGTTCGAAATATTTTTCATAGATAGAGCGGCATTTTTCAATCTGGAGCTGCATCTCATCAATGAGTTTTCGATTTGTGAGGTTGGCGGTGAATACGTAGTTTTCGGTTTCTATGTACCACCAGCCTCCAAGGTTTTTGATATTGGCGATGACTTTGTCACGGCTCTCAAGGTATTCCGGGCTGCGATCCTTTATGTTGGCTGTTTTTCTTGTGACGAGCCTTTTATCATCATTTTCTTTTTTAGGGGCGAATAATGAAAATGTGTTGATAATAGATGGAATATTTTTCATTGACTTTTTGATATCGGCGCTTCTCTCCATTTGGAAGAGAATGACGAATTTCCTTTTCGGGGTTTCCGGACCGGCTACATAATAGAGGTCTTTATAGGGGTCGTCGCAGACATAGTGCCTGATGTCCATTTTTGCCTTTTTGGATTTGAATGCATCATCTTTTTTCACCTTGCAGGCGGCGAAGGTTTCGAGCCATTTCAATGTATCGTCCTCGCCTTCCACCTTGTGATCTGTGGATTTTACCCAATCCTGAAAATCCTCTTTTTTCACGTAGTCGAAGAGATTGTCGAAAGTCTTTTTTACATTTTCCGGCTGGGACAGTTTTATTTTGGCAAAGATCATGGAACCGCTGGAAGCGTACCAGCGGCCGAGTACCTGCTCGTATATCCAGAGTTCGTTTATATTGAAAAGCTCAAATTTTATTGAGGGATCTTTGAGGCTGGAGTAGATTCTGGCGTCAGGAAAGGCGATAGGGTTTGCAGTCGAAGCCTTTATCGTGTTGAATTTTATCCCCTCCGAATCGATGGAAACGTCTTCTCCGCCCGCTCTGATAAAGGGTTTTGCGGCGGCGGCCCCGAAAGAAAATATAAACAGTATCAAAAGTTGTATCCGAATTCTCATAATATGGCCCCTTTATGAATCAAAGGAGGAAATTAGTACGAAATCCTGTCCAAATCAATTATATGGCGGTTATTTTTGAGTTTTTTTGCAAAATCTACCGAAAAGCCCTGCCGCAATTTCCAAATAAGTTATGGATTGGGTGGTAAGTTTTGAATAATGGGCTTTTTGGATGCACACGCCCATGTGCGGATTGCATCATATCTCGTCATTCAAAAAGGTCAATATTGTGAGTCAAATTCAAAAGTATCTATAAACAGCATCGTGACCATTATTGACTTCACGGCTTTATCAATCTCTTTTCTCGCCGCCACCGGGAAATTAACGTATTCTTTAAAAAAAGAACATTCTTATTTGTTTTTTACTTCTGATATGTTACTTTAATGCCCCGTCCTCTAAAGGACGCTTGCTTGTTCCGGCATAGCTCAGCGGTAGAGTAGGTGGCTGTTAACCACTTGGTCCCTGGTTCGAATCCAGGTGCCGGAGCCATTTTTATCCCCTCATAATCAAGCACTTGCGCAAGTGCGGCCATTTCAAGCTTTTTGCAAAACAGCATTTGCTACATGTTTTTGCTACATACTGACTTGATTTTTGACGCATCAGGTTCCATCTTTGAACGATGATGTTTTATCTTGTTCACGAGGAGCTGTTGTCATGCCGGAAAAAGTCAGAAGTTCAAGAAAATCACTGCGTCGCGCCAGACTGCCGAAGCTTTTTCAGCGCGGCAGTAGCGGACACTATTATTTCCGCCGCAGAGTCGATGGCAAGGATAAATGGATCAATACCCAGACCTCAGATATTAACGAGGCAAAGCGCCTTGCAAAGGCTTATGTCGAAGCGGAGGCGAACGCCGAGGGCATTACCCGCAGTTCCGAGCCCGACATAAAGAACCTTGCCGACAATATCTCCAGAACCATCATTGAGGAGGTTACCGGTAAAAAGGTTTATTCATTGAAATTGTCTGACGCTTTCGACAAGTGGACTGCGCTTGCACCCGAATATTCTGACATATCGAAGAGAAGCAGGGATTTCTGCCGAACATCCTTTCAGCGCTTTCATAACTGGTGTGAAGAGCGCAGTATCGAATACTGTGAGCAAATAGACAACGAGCTTGCGATAAGCTACGCCAGCAACCTCTGGGAAGGTGGAATTACCTCGAAGACTTTCAATGAACACATCCGACTGCTTTCGCGTCTCTTTATCAGGCTGGAAACCGCAGGCGTACTTAGTCGAGGTAATCCTTTTTCGAAGGAGATAGTCCAGCGCAAGGGTAACAAGAAACACAACACCGTCGGACATGAGGCCATAGAGAGACCGCAGGTGGAAGCCCTTATAAGCAGAGCCGCAGTTTACGGCACCGATTACCGGGATCTCTTTATAATAGGTTCGCAGACTGGTATGAGGCTTAAGGATGCTGTTCTCCTTCGCTGGGATCAGATCGATGGCGACTTCATTCAGATAATGCCACATAAAACGAAGCGCTCCGGCAGCAAGGCGAGAATTCCGATAACGGCAGCTGTTTCCGCGATACTGGAAACTCGCGCCAGAGACAGGAAGTCCGACTTTGTCCTTTTAGGGCTTGCAGATGACTACATCAGGTCACCGGAGTCCGTTACCTGTAAGACCAAGCGCGTCTTTGAAAATGTTCTAGGCAAGGACAATACCTATGCAGAGCTTGGCTCTCACCGCAAAAATAAAACATGCGTCTATTCGTTTCACAGCTTCCGAACCACGTACATGTCACTGCTTGCCCGTCAGGATGTATCAATAAGAGACGCGATGCGGATTATGGGTTGGGAAAGCGTCGAGATGATAAGAATCTACGAGCGCGAGCTGGAGAAAAGCCGAAAGAACGCCGACGAGCGGACACTGAAGATAGTAAGAAACATCGAAGAGTTCGGGATTACCGTTCCCGACTGTAATATAAAGGAAAAGCTAGTCCCGACGAAAGATGCGCTGGCGTCCCTTATAATAAGGTATAGCAATATAGCCGTCGGGCAGATATATGGCATTTCGGAAGCTGCGATTCGGAAGTGGCTCAGGAAGTTTGATATTACACGACGGAAACGCATCGAGTCGCCAGCGTTCACAGCTGCTGAAATTGCCGCTCTCAGAAATACGCTAAAGAACATTGCTTGACATTTTTCATCTCTGCATCTATATAATATTGTGTACTTGCGTAAGACGCTGTTATAAATCACGTCGGTATTGAAACAGACGGATTTCGGGAAGGAATCTGCTTTTCCTGGCCGATGCGACAAATTCTCATTGAACAGATGGGTTTTCAGGAACGCACAGTTGTTCCATAAAAAAGACTGCGGAAAGCTTCGAGATGTGATCGTCTCGGTCTTAAACGGTATGCGCAAGGCGGCTATATTCCGCAATAACAGGAAAGGGAAATGAGAAGCTGCCATTCCCCCTAGTATAGTAAGGATATACTCAATGAATGAGTTATCAATCAATGTTGTGGCTGGCAGTAAGACTGCCGTCGTGCCCGCGGGCTTCGATCGTATCCATTACACAGTTGAAGACATCGGGCAGTTCAAGAGAATCGCAGAGCCACTTGTACAGATCGGGGCAATTAATCCTCGCCTTTACAGTGATATTCTGAGCTGTCTGAATGGAAATGGTTCGGGATCCGCAGATGTATCTGATGCAGCCGAGTCCTATCTTGGCGTTAAAGACGCCATGAGGTTTCTCGGCAATGTATCGCGCTCGTGGTTGTGGGCGGCAAGGAAGCGAGGGCTTCCATCGCATAGCCTCGGCGGTCGTGTAGTGTTCCGTGCGTCGGAACTCAGCGCTTATATTATGAATAGCTGAAGACGCGCTGGCCCTTTCTTGTTTTGTTCGGAATTCCCGAAATGACAGGAAAGGGCCTTTTTCATGTGGGAAAATGCCGCAATGACTTAAAATGCATAGAATCAAAAATAAGAAGCGAAAAGGTCGCCCCCACATCAATACGCGGACCGGGTTGTAAAAATAAAAAGGAGGGGCATTGCGGGCCAAAATGCGAGTATCTCAAAAGAAAGCGACTCCATTAAATAAGAAATCCCAGGCTTTTCAAAAATCAGCCGATGGTAAAAATTAGGACAGGGATATTCCAGATGCTGTTCCGGGCTACGGCAGAAGACTTTGTAAAATGACTGCTTTTAAAACATGCCGCTAAAGTGCCATTTTCCAAACAGATTCATCCACCCCGCCTAATAAAGGTTTCCCTTAACCCTCTCTCCCTCTTAATGAAAGTGTCCCCTTAACCCCTTACAAAGTTAAACTCCCTCTTACCCTATATCCCTTTCTAAAGTTAACCACCCAATGCATACAGCCTCTGACCCTTTTCGAAAAAAGCGTCCTCGACTGTGACTCTTCATCTTCCTATTTTACCGGACATATTCCATCAGGATTTCCATCCGGTTAAAGGGTGGTTAAAGGATGATGAACATCCACGGAACCATGCAAACCTGCGGAATTCGTATATGTTACGCTGGAGTAAGGATACAGCGGCATAAGGACGGTAGTCCTGAAAACAAACACGGGTGGCAGGTGTGGTTCACATTGTTATGGCGGACAACACTTATTCATAAGCTAGGGTTAAGTATCCACACGGAACCATTATTATTCCCCAATTTAAGCCATGAAGTAGTTTTTCCATAATTCACCACATCCCCGATAAAAGACCTTTAGATGCCGGGTTACGGGCTTTATGAATTACAAAAGAACATGTACCGGCTATGACCTCTCAAAGTACCATGCTACAGCGATTAGCGCATATTTATGGTTTTAGGCTGTTGCTTCAGTATACCGTCCGGTCATCGGTTATTTTTAGGGCATAGATACATGTCTTATAACGTCTATAACACATGAATTTATGTTTAATGATGTATTCCTATTTTTAAGGGTTGGACTTTCTGGAAAATGAAATCCGCCCAGGCGGACAAACTTGAGCTCAAATCATTCAGAGTGGTCTTTATGTAAACCCTGGCAATCCATAAAATAGTAATCAGGCCTTCATCATTAACTAGGGATTTTTCACATTATCCATGATCTGTTTTTGCGGCTTAAAATCGTTGTAGTATTTCGCGGTTGCTTCTGTCTTCCGCTATACTTGACCACCCCGCCTATGAACCGTATTTCTCCTGTTATACATAGTATAACAGTCCATCTATACGTTATTTTCGGTAACGATCCAGCCGTTAAACTATTTTGGCCAATTTATCTGGATTTCGGCATTAGCGTGTTTACCGATACTCCTGTCCCGTTGATAGAGTTCAAGCGGCTTAATGGTTAGTTCAGCTTAAGCTATATTTCCTTACCCGTATTTCTCATGGAAAGCATCGTCGGTCGCTAAAAGATAGATTATTGCTTCTATTACCCCAAGTATCCCTGGAATCACTGTCCAGCAGAACAACAGATAGAGTAACCCTTGAAATGGTCGACCCAGGTAAAACTTGTGTATCCCGAACGATCCTAGAAAAAATGCCAGAATTGCTGCGATGCCACGATTCTTCATTGCTGCTTCTCCTCTATTTTGTCAGGGGTTGTGGATGCCAGAAGTTCCTGCGACGCCCTGACCCTGTTCAACCTATGGCTCATGTAGGCCATTATCAATGTCTCAATTCCAAAATCGTCCAGAAACCCCACTGGAAAGAATATATCGGGAATGATGTCCAGCGGCAGGATGAGATACAGTACGCCCAGCCCGATGATGAACAGCTTCTCCAGTAGCGATATTTCTTTGGAGAATACATAGCCGACAACCCCGGCGAAAAAGGCTTTCAGACTCCACTGATTCTTCTTTTGCATAACAACTCCTCTTTGCGATTATAACCCATCATCACAGTTTTTTCTTGTCGATTTTCCGTTCATGCGGGAACACCACATCGATCTGTGGAAACTTCTCAACCTTCAGATTCGGGATGAGCTTAAAGAACTGCCGGTAATGTTTGGCAATGGCGTCCTTCGCTTCCGAGTACATGAATTGCTTCTGGTCGGCGGCAAGCCTGAGCTTCAACGTCGGCAGCGACTTTGTCAGCTCCTCTTTCGTGAAACCCTCATCTATTGAAACAGAATCGGCTATACACCGATAAACAGGGGCTTCGAGTTCCGCTGGAGTATTGGCCTCAATGTCCGGTGGATAAAGCGTCAGGGTGTGATCGGCTTCGTTCCAGTCATGCCCCCACTTCGACAAGTCGCTCATATCAACATAGAAGTTGAATTCATAGCTGCCCTTGGCTTCCCATTCGCAGTACTGATTACCGAATATCTGCAATTTCTCCAGCGGGGTTTTGTCTGACTCAGCTTTATATGTTTCGGCAAGCGTGTGATTTCCTTTGTCGCTGCCCCGGTAGCGGACAACCCGGAACAGGCAAACCTGATTCCTCTGGTAAAACTGCAAGCGCTGGAACTCGCGTTCCGAGACTATCGGGCCGAATGTGGCATCGAATGCCGTTTTGCTGCCAAGATACTTATTCAGGATGTCAATGGGGGCCATGATGGCTTTCGGAATCAGATAAAGAGCCGCCAATCCCCCGCCGACAACTATCAGCGACGCCACGATTATAGCAAGTGGAGCCAGTGTCCGCTTACCTCCGTTATTCTGCAATTGCTGGTCTTCCATGATAATTCTCCTTCTTAATGTTTTGCATCCGATGCGGTGGTCGCTGACTTTCCTTCGACACTCGTAAGCATCTTCTCTACCGCTGCTTTGTACTTCAGTGCGTTGGCCCGGTAATCCTCGCGGAGTTTCTGCATCTGGGCTTTTGTAGCGAACAGAGCTTTCTTGGCGTCGGCGAGTTTTACTTTGGCAGCCTGTTTCTCGGCGGCAGAATCCACTTCCTTGTACACGAACTCTATTTTCCTATGTGCTTTCCGAGCCTCCTTGTATCCTTCCATGGAGTGTACTTTAGTGTACCCTTCATAGTGCCAACCTATTTTCTCCCTATTGGCTGACGTGGTCATCGGGGGTACCGATGCGCGGGAATAGACCTTGTCGGCTTCCTTGACCTTCTGCTGCTGCTCTTTGACTTTCGGCAGCAGCTCGTCGAACTGGGCTTTCAGCGACCGGGCCTTGTCCTGATACTCCTTCAGCAAGGGAATATCCTCGACGTTCTGAGTTTTGAAAAGCTCGACGGACTGCCGGAGCTTGTCGGCGGGGATCTCGGTTTCGGTCTGCGGCGCATCCTGAGCGAATGCGGTGAAAGCGGTTAATGTGATTGCGGCGATGACGGACTTCATGATCTGTTCCTCCCTTTTCTTTGATTTAGGGAGACGCGCTTTCTGTCCAACACCTGCTAGAAAAAGAAAGGCACGCCTCTGCTCACGATATACGCTGCACCGCCAAGTGCATTCCACACATGAACAGGGCGTGCCTAAATGGCATACCCCGTTCGTCGTGTGGGTCTTAGGAAACTTGGCGGTTTTCGTATATCAACGAACGTTATAAAAACTATGATTGTTTAAAAACTTTTACTCGATAAAAACTCCTTTATTTTCAGCGACAAAATACCCCCACCCCTTTTATATTTCAAGAGGCGACACCCTATATTGCAGAATCCCAAGGCAATCTCGGACGGTTCCATAAAATTACTCCATTGCACGATTTGCTACCGACAGGCGTTAAACCGTGTTGAAAAAGACGCTGGCAAGTCGGCATGCCGTGTGGAGGAGGTAAGTGTACGAGCATGTGTACGAGGTCTGTGTACGAGGCCTTATTGAGGCTAATTCTCTATCTTAAGCATTTAAAAGTACAGAAGTACAGAGAAAAATAGAAAAGTTCTCTTATGAGGATGAGGATAGAGAGTATCCCCCATCATCCTATATATACCCTATTTTTACCTATATAGGCCTAGAATAGGAATCCTCTGTACGGTCTGTACGTCTGTACGTCACGTTGTGATACAGGCTAAAAAGTACCCACGCCCCGAACCGTAATCCGGGGCATGAGTCGCAGGTGTAAAAAGGGCCTTTCGCAAAGACAAACCCACGGCCATTGCCGCCATGTCCAGAAAGTTGGCAGTGGCGGTATGGTATCAACTCAAAGGGTTTATGCCTGCGGTTATGGAAAAACCGCAAGCCGTCAGCACCAAGCTACGCCCTCTCATCGCCGATGTACTGCCGGAGTTCTTTAAAAACATAGGGGACCAATCCAAAGAAGATTTTTATCAGGAATTTTGTCTGGTAATGGATTTGCGTACTTGACAGAAAACATATCTGGCGAGGTCATCGCATTACTAGGGCGCGAGGATTTTTAATTATTCTGCATGAAGGGTATTGACAAATAAAACACGATACGATATTCTATTGATAGAACGGTTTATCAAAAAGGATTCCTGTGAAAAAGCGGATAACCATAGACAATGTCGCTGAGAAAGCCGGCGTATCGAAAGGCGCAGTATGGGCGGCGTTGTCCAAGAGTGAAAAAAATATCCGCCTTGCCCCTGAAACTAAAAAACGCATACTGGAAGTCACCCGTGAACTGGGTTATCAGCCTAATATTATGGCACAGGGCTTGAACTGCCGGAAGTCATTTCTGATAGGTTTCTTTTTCAGCGAGTCGAACTGGCATGTTTCCACGCAGTTGATCCGCAGTATCCGGGATATCTGCTATACTCAGGAGTATTCGCTTATAATCTATCCTTCTAGCAGTCTTGAAGAGGAACGCCGTAATCTGGAACTGAGCGTCAAGCGGCAGTTAGACGGCATGCTGACCATACCTTTTATCTCCGATGACGGTAATAACGGAGACGAGTACATACGGATCAATCGAGATATGGTGCCTGTCATGCAGATCATATTCAAACTTTCCCCGGAAATTCCTTTTGTAGGCATTGACTACAGGAAAACCGGCAGTGAAGCGGTTGAATATCTGATCCAGAAGGGGCACCGCAGAATCAGTCTGATTACTTTTTCAAATTACAAGGTTCCGCTTCAGGGAGCAGGTATTTTTTCTCATTACGAAGGTTATATGTGTGCGATGAACGCCGCCGGATTGCAGACGGAAATTTATCCGGCAAGCTGTGCCAGTAATACCGGATTTAATTCAGGTTATGAAGCTGCGGAAGGGATATTATCATCGTCATATGCTCCGACTGCAGTTATTGCGAAAGCCGACAGTCTTGCGTATGGCATGATTACCCGTTTCAAGGAGCTTGGCGTTCGAATTCCTGAAGATATCTCAATAATCGGATGTGCCGACGATATGGTATTCCCTGAATGCCTAGTACCGGAATTAACCAATTTCTCTGTTCCGTTTAAGAGTATCGGGGACACCGCGTTTAAAAAATGCCTGAATTTACCGATGGATGTTTCATCTGGAGACATATATCTGTATCAGAAATTCGAGAAAGGCGAAACGGTTCGCGATTGCGGTAATATTTCTATGCCAAAAGTAAAAGAGGGAGTCTCAATATGATTCGAGGAGAGAAGAAAAATTTTACACTTATCGAGCTTCTGATAGTTGTGGCCATAATTGCCATGTTGGCAGGAATGCTGCTCCCGGCGCTGCAGAAGGCAAAACTCAAAGCCAAAGAAATTCAATGCTTGAATAATTTAAAACAGAATGGGCTTACCTTATTCGCGTACGGCACCGATTATAACGGCTATCTGCCGTCGGCAAATTATAATGCTCCCACCCAAGATCCCTTTTCCAATCTTGATTATGCAGGAGCCGCTAACAGATACAGATCATCTTATTCCACAACCGATTATGGCAACTGCGTTGCCATAGGTTCCCTCCTGAAAAATGAATATCTGAAATCAAATGCTACTTTTTTGTGTCCTACTGGCGTTGTCACATTTGTTCATTCGACACTGGGTGCAACCTATTGGACAATCTGTACAACATACAGATATTGTGGCGGCTTATATCTTAAAACCTTTTCGCAATATAAACGTGTTCGTCTGGACAACTATCCCGGAGCCGCATTGATGTGGGATCATGATCCTGATTTTAACAATCAATATATTTTCCGTTTTCATGATAAAAAGTTGAATGCTTTATATCTTGATGGACACGGTGAAAGCGTTAAGCCACAATATACTCCATGGATAAGCGGAAACCCTTACTATGCGCTTGACAAATGATAATAAAAATTTTAAAAAAGGTGAAATATGAGTAAAAAAATGAATTACATTGCATCTGTCATATCATCATGTGTCCTGATAACTGCCTGTAATGGAGATAAACTGGATAACCCGACTCTGAATAAAGTGACAAGGCTTCAAGCTCCGGTACACGAAGCATTAACACTTGTTAAAAACGGAAAATCTGAAGCTGTTGTAATTATTCAAGCCCCGTTGGGAAAAAACGATAAATATCAGGCTAAAATTTATGAAATAAACAGAAAAGCCGCTGCGGAACTCGTAAAATATATCAAGGCGGTTACCGGCGCTGAATTGACAATTCAGACATCAGGCACACAAATAGAAAAAGGGAAGAAAATAATCCTTATAGGAGAAAGCCCATTGACTTTCGAACGGGGAATATCGACAAAAGATCTGCCGCTGGAAGGATTCGTAGTTCAGACATTTCCCGACGGCCTGGCAATTGCGGGACGAATGCCGGGCAAAGATGAAAATTTCAATCTCGGCGGAGGCATTTACAACATTGGAGAATCAGCGGCCCAGGGAACATTGTTCGGAGTATATGATTTTCTTGAACGATTCTGCGGTATCCGCTGGTATTATCCCGGCGAATTAGGAACGGTAATTCCTCCATCTGAAGACCTTATCATCCCTGCCTGCAAATACTCTGATTGGCCTGAATTCGCTAAGCGAAGTGGTGCGCATTGGATGGCAGTCGGAATGCATGATGATGTGAAAAGCAATGCAGCAGGGCTCAAAACATTCAGTTCTTATTTCAGGGCTGGAGATTCGTCATATATAGAATTCGGCTGCCATTCGCCTGCTGATTTCGGCATACATATTGATGCAGCTCCTGGATGTTTTGAACTTTCGAAGACCGGAAAAAGGGATAAAGATTTTCCCTGTTATGGAAATCCGAAAACTATTGATCTCATGTTTGATGATCTTGTGCAGTTTTATGAAAACGGAAACCAAAATCCCTATATCTCGCCGCGAAGCAAAAGACCATGGTGTGAACCGACGTCAGGCAGAATTGTCGTAAGCCCACCCGATAAACCCGTAGCTTGTAATTGCGAATATTGCAGCAAGTTATGGCGTGACGATTTGGGTTCTAACGGGCAGGCTACTGAAATTCTGGCAAAGTTTACTGGCATGTTTGCGGAAAAAATAAAGGCTAAATGGCAGGGGAAAAAGGTTCTTTTTTTACCTTATCTCAATTATCTTACTTGTCCTGAAAATATGAAACTGCCTGAAAATGTTGTTCCCTTTATATGCCTTACCTATGGAACAGCAAACCACAAGGAACCGCATGTGATGGAATACAGTACGCGTGCCATAAATGACTGGTCGAAGGCCGTCGGAAATAATAAAGTCATAATATGGGAATATTTGTGCTGGCCTGCCGAGAATACTTTTCTGCCATTCCAATATCCTCATATAATAAAAGATTTTTACCTGAAAAACCGCGGAAAATTGATAGGTTCTTTTGTCGACGGACACCTTTCGCAAGGGCTGAAGCGTTCGTCAACGGACATGACCCCAGGGGGGGAATGGGCATATAGTCATCCGACCATGTACTGCTGGTATCGATTAATGTGGAATGCCGATTACGATGTGGATGCGGCGCTCGATGAGTATTGTACGTTGATGTACGGCCCGTCGGCACCGGTCATGAAAAAAATTATGGACATTCTGACGGTGCGCTGGGAAAAGATCGAATGGAAAGAGAAAATAAAAGATCACAATGTGAAAAGCAGTCAGATTAATGCAGAAACCATGCCGGAAAAACAGGCTAAAGAACTTGAAGAATTATTGGATAAAGCGGAGAAACTTGCAGCCGGGAATATTCTGGTTCAAAAGCGGATCGACTTTTTCGGCACAGCGTTAAGAAAATTTCTTGATGAGTCCACGCGATTCTACAGCAATAATATACCCGAAATGCTGATTAAAAAGGTTGGTGAAAATCCCATTATAGACGGAAAACTTAACGACCGCAGTTGGGGGCGGAGCGAAAAGTATTATTTAAAAAATGCTCTCGAAATGCAAAAACTTTCTGAACAGCCCGCAGGATATGTAAAAGCTGTATGGACGGATGAGGGAATAACATTTGGTTTCGTCAACTATGAGGAATTCAAATCCGTCGCCGATTTTAAAGAACGCGATGACAGAATATATGATGATGAATCCATTGAATTGTTCCTGCAATGCCGGAATGATCAACCTTATTTCCAGGTAATAGTAAATTGCCTTGGGGCCTGTTATGACTCAGTCGGGAATGACAAATCTTTTAATTTCGATAAAATACAGGTGGCTTCATATATGGATAATAAAAATAAATATTGGTCGTGTGAAATATTTCTTCCATTCCGGGAACTGGGAATAACCCCCGTTTCTAATTTTGAATTCAGCGGAAATATTGCGCGTAACCGTAAATGCTATTACGGGAATGAGATTTTAAAAAGAACTTATCGCTGGAACACTAATTATAGAGCGAACCATAACGATACGAGCGCCTTCGGCAAAATGAAACTCGTAGAATAAGGAATAAAAAATGAATGCTGAAAAGAATCATTATTTTGCATATCGTTCATTCTGGCCGGAACTTGAAACCATGAAAAAATTCCGGGAATGCGGAGTCGATACTTTCATGTTCATGGTATCAAATACGGCAAATTCTCTGGGACTGCCATATACTAAATATCCTCCCGTATGGAAATGGAACAATGTCTATGATCTGGACGCGTTCGACAATCAGGTTGAGGATATTCTGAAAGCAATTCCTGATGCGAAGCTGATGTGCATGATCGATTTGAATACTCCTCAATGGTGGACGCGTTACCTGGGTGCGTTCGGTGTAAGGTATGATTCTTTTTATGAATTAGGGAAGATTTCAGCAAGTGAAACATGGCGCCGCGACACATCCGACTACATGCAGACATTAGTTCGGCACGCCGAAAAAAATTACTCAGGACATCTCATATCTTACATACTCGGATGCGGTGGCGCCACCGAATGGCATGACCGGAGCCGCGGGGAGGAGAGTATCTATCGTCTGGCGGCTTACCAAAAATGGCAGATTGAACACGGAAAAGCTGCAGCGGATATTCCGCCCAGAACAGCCAGGGATTCCGGCTCCTATGACTTCGACAAAACCTATATTGATCCTTTATCCTATTACAATGGAATTGATCCGACAGGTTGTTACGGTAAGCTTTTTCCGGACGGAGCCGGCCTTTTCCGCACACCGGAGAAAAATCAGGAAGCATTGGACTATTGGCGCTTCTGCAACGAACTTAACGTAGATACCGCTTTGTACTATCTGAAAAAGGCAAGGAAAGTCATTCGCCCCGAAATTGAACTTGGCATGTTTTTCGGATATACAGGCGGATATTGGACAGCAGTTTCCACCGGGCATTTGGATTACGAAAATCTGCTGGATTCGTCGGACATAGATTTCATAATGGCTCCTGTCAGTTACAGCGGGCGGGGAGTGGGGCGCGGAAGCACCAGCATGACGATAAGGGAAAGTATTACGTTAAGAGGCAAGAGGATGCTTCAGGAAATGGATCAGAGGACCTATACATCCAATCACAGACTTGCCGATTTCGTAGAACTGCCTGATCCATTGAAAAACAATGCGGAAAAAATGGAATGGAAAGATTCTACCGATTCAAAAGAATTATCCAAGAAATTTTGCATGGCCACAGACGGTATCTGGAAAAATGATCAGGAAATTATTGCCGGAATGAAGAGGGAAACTGCATTCTGCCTGATCAACGGCGACTCATTATGGTGGTTTGACATGTGGGGTGGTTTTTATAAAGGGGAAAAAGTTTTTGCCACGTTGAAACAGCTCAAGGCAATATGGAATGAGCAGAGTAAATATCCGGCGCATGATGTGAGTGAAATACTTATGGTTGTCGACCCAGACAATATGTATTTTCTTAATGATATGGACGCGCGCTGCGGCAATTTCAAAAAGAAACCTCAAGAGGCACTCAGCATTGCGGGTATGCCTTATACAGCCTGTTCTTTCGGAGATCTGGAACAGCTTGAAATGGAACGCTTTAAACTTATTATATTCTGCCATCCTTTCGAGATAAGCCCGAAACACAGAAAGATACTGGATCGATTGGTATTGAACAATAATCGTACTATTGTCTGGCTTTACGGGCCGGGAATTATCAATGATGGAAAATGGGATAGCGGAAATGTTGAAAAAATCTGCGGTACGCCGTTCGGAATGGAAGGAATAAATTCAGTAAAAATGCACGGATGGAATTCCGTCTATGTGCATGATCCTGATATATTGACCGGCGAAAGTATGCGGAAAATTGCGGATACCGCAGGATGCCACGCTTACTGTTCCGGATTACGGCCGATATTCGCAAACAACCGTTTGGTCGCAGTCCATACAGGAACAGCGGAAATCCTGAATATAAACTTTATCCAAAAATATAGCGCGATAACAGAACTTTTCTCCGGTAAAAAGTATCAGGATACCGCATCTGTTCAGGTACAGAGCAATGGTCCCGACACATTTCTATTCCAGCTAAATTCTTAAAAAACAGGAATATTAAATATGAGAACACAAACGGCTATGGCAAAAGCCGAGAATTTTATCAGGAATGAAACGCAGTATCATCTGGGATTTCTGCCTGTTGAAGGCGCTAATCCCAGAACCGTCCATATGGATCGAACGTTTGCAAATTCTATTCAGGACGGAGTATCCATGCTGTTGGACGTTGACCGCGAGTTGCTCGAAGTTATGGGAAAAAGCCTTTCCGACATACGCTTTACGCAAATGGCAGAGGCAATGTATAGTTCTCTCTCTCAAAGAAAACGGATTATATTTTCCGGTTGCGGCGCAACCGGACGCCTGAGTATTATGCTGGAAGCGGCGTACCGGAATTATTTCAGGCATTTGCAGACAAACTGCCCGAATACTTACGAAAAAGTTTCAGATTTATCTGAATCAGTCAGCAGTATTATGACAGGAGGCGATTATGCGCTGATTCGCTCTGTTGAGTTTTTTGAAGACTATGATGTTATTGGCAGAGAGCAGGTCATAGAGTCGCAGATAAAAAACGGGGATACACTTATTGCTATAACGGCTACGGGAGAAACAACGTCCATACTAGGAACCGTCATGGAGGCGGCCCAGCGCGGCGCTGATGTTTTTCTTTTGATCTGTGTTAAAAAGGAAATTCCGGCATCACGTCTGGAAAGATCAAAGAAAGCATTTGAAAACCCGCATGTCACAGTTCTCGACATGCCTTGCGGGGCAATGGCTCTCAGCGGTTCAACAAGAATGCAGGCGACAACTCTGGAGCAATTAATTGCCGGAGCTGCGCTGGAAGAGGCAATAAGGCATATAATTCGGGAACGGACAGGGAGTTCCGTTCCTGAAGAAATCTTATGGAATTGTCCAATAAACTATGCGGAAACATTCAGGCATCTTGTGGATTCATTGAGTCAGGAATGCAGCATTGAGTCTATTTCATCTTATATAAGACTTGAAGAATCTCTTTACCGGAAAAACGGACTAGTGACTTATTTTGCAGACGATTTTTTACTGGATATTCTGACAGATACCACGGAACGTTCTCCGACTTTTATGCTCCCTCCGTTTCGCAAATACGATGATTTCATTTCTTCCCAATCATGGTCATTTGTGAAAAATCCGAAGTTTCCGACAGAAGAGGCATGGCGTTCCTGCTTTTTACGTAATCCGCGTTGTCTGAACTGGAAGCATGATGATTACGAAAGAATGGGAATCTCCCCTTTGATAAAAGCCGGTATTCCCCAGATCAATGCGGAAGAATTGATGAAATTCCGTATAGGAAAAGAAGCTGATCCGGAAAGATGCAAGCCGGAACACAATGCCGCGGTATGGATAGGCGACAGAATGCCTGGGAAAGAATTCCGGGATATTCGCAGGGCATTTCGAAATTCAGTCAGCATGGTTATAGGAAAAGAAGGCGAAAATGCCGACTTTTTTATACCATATAAAGGGGTTAAATCCCCATTGCGTTTATTTGAACATCTTGCGATGAAGCTGGTTCTTAATATAATATCTACCGGGACAATGGCAAGAATGGAAAAAGTGACGGGGAACTGGATGAACTGCCTAGATATTTCTAATAAAAAACTGATTGACCGCTGTATCCGGATTATAGCGGATCAGTGCGGACTGCCATACAATGAAGCGTGTCTTGAACTTTTCATATCACTGGAAGAGATAGATACTTTTTCCGGTGACAGCACTAACACTAAAGCGTCTCCTGCCGAATATACTATACGTAGATTGAAGAAAAACAGGGGTTAAAAAAGGTGTATCAAATGGGAAAAGAAAAAAACTGGGATTTTGGATATCGTTCGTTTTATCCGGAACTTGAAACTATGAAAAAATTCCGTAAAAATGGAATAGACACCTTTACGTTCATGGTCTCTAATACCGCGAATTCATTAGGTGAAGCATCCACGAAATATCCTCCCGTCTGGGTATGGAAAAATACTTATGAATTAGATGTATTCGACAGGCAGATCGGCGATATTCTTGCAGTAATTCCAGATGCGCGTCTAATTTGCTATATAGATCTGAACACTCCGCATTGGTGGACCAGATATCTGGGAGCTTTCAACGCAAGATATGATTCGTATTATGACCTGGGCAAAATAACGCCGAGCGAACTCTGGCGCCGGGATACCATCGCCTACATGCAGGCGCTGTTGAGCCATGCTGAAAATAATTACAGCAAAAATATAGTCGCGTATGTAATTAGTTGCGGCGGAGGGACGGAATGGCATGACCGGTGTCGCGGTGAAGAAAGTCCATACCGTCTTGCCGCTTATCAACGCTGGATGGCGGACAAAGGCAAACCCGTACCCAGAGATATTCCGCCGCGTTCTATCAGAGAATACGGAAGATACGGATTTGATTTTTCAACGCCTTCCAACTCATTCGGTTATTGGGCTGGATTTGACGAATCGGACCTTGACAAAGCGTGCAAGCCCGACGCGGGTGGACTTTTTCGTGTCCCGGAAACGGATCGGAAAGCGCTGGACTACTGGCAGTTTTGCAACGAACAGATCGCCGAAACAATAGAGTTATTTTTAAAGAAGGCACGCGAAGTCATACGTCCTATTGCAGAACTGGGAACAGTGTATGGTTATATTACAGAAGTCGGAGAATATATGCTTGCCTCGTCCGGACATCTGGCTTATGAGAAACTGTGTGAATCGCCGTATCCGGATTTTTTTGTGGCGCCAATTTCGTATTGCGACCGGGAAACGGGAGGTGGCAGCGGCAGCCAGACCGCCGTTGGAACAATTCATCTGCACGGCAAACAAATGCTGAATTCGGTGGATTGCAAAACCTATACGGCAAACCGGAAAATAGGGCGCTTTTCTACAATTCCAAGCAGCGGAGCATGGCTAAACTGGCCGGATGATACGTCTGTCGTAGCCGGGATCAAACGGGAAATGGCACACAGTCTTATTAACAGGACATCGCTCTGGTACTTTGATATGTGGGGAGGTTTCTGGGAATCCGACGCGGCCATGGATACGTTCAAACTTGTCAAGCGCATTTGGGACGAGCAGACCTCTCACGCAAGCGCCGAAGTCAGCGAAATATTGATGGTTGTCAATCCCGGCAACGTATATTATATAAACGACATGCATCCTAACGCGCACCGTTTTCACCGGCCTTTCAGACTGCTGCTCAACCACATCGGAGCCCCGCATCTGATTTGTTCTTTTAACGACTTGCTTCTCATGGATTTGAATCGCTTTAAGATGATTATATTCTGTCATCCTTTTGAATTGCCAGAAGTAAAACAGGAGATTCTTGAAAAATATGTTCTGAACAAACAACGCAGAATAATATGGGCATACGGACCAGGCATTATTAATGAAGGGAAATGGGAGCCTGAGAATGTTGAAAAAATATGTGGTACTCCATTCGGAACTCCGGGTGTGAACAGGAGCGATATGGGAGAATGGAACTCTATTTATATTCACGATCCCGAAGCATTGAAAGCGGAGGATTTACGGGAAATTGCCGGTGACGCCGGATGCCATATATATTGTTCAGAACTGCGTCCCGTTTATGCGAACAACCGTTTAGTAGCAGTACATACAGGAATTGCGGAAACCCTCCATATGAATTTTCCCAAAGCATATGGCAAAATAACTGAGTTATTTTCTCGTCAAGAATATTTCAATTCCAATAAAATCGATATAACTACTTCAGGGCCTGATACGTTAATATTTCTGTGCGAAGATACAGAAAGCGAAACGACAAAAATATAATTTGCCATAAAAAAAGTAATCCTTATATCAGAAGGGGACGCGTAAATGAGATATTTGTTGAATAAAAAAACTCGAATGCGGGATGGCGTGGAACTTTCATCCGATATTTATATGCCAGATACGGAGCCGCCGTATCCTGTTCTACTGGTAAGAACCCCGTATGACAGCAGGTCTGAGACTAGGATAAATTATGCAAAGTATTATGTTGAAAAAGGATACTGCGTCATAACTCAGGATGTCAGGGGAAGAGGCGATTCCGATGGGATTTTCGTTCCTTATGTAAACGAAAGTAATGACGGTTATGATACGATAAAATGGATTGTGGAACAACCATGGTGCTTGAATAAAGCTGTAGCCATGATAGCCGGGTCTTATCATGGCAGTGTACAGTGGGAAGTGGCTAAAACCGCTATTCCTGAATTAAAAGTAATATCTCCGGCCGTCATAGGAAGTAATTTATTCAAAGATACTTTTTATTCAAACGGGATTTTAAATTCAGTCGGCGTACATTGGCCAAGAAGCATCAGTGGCAGAACCAACCAGGCACTGGGTATCCAGTTCGACAACGAGGCTATTATGAGGACACTGCCGCTGAAAAATATGGATAAATCTGCCGGATGCGACATTCCGGCTTTTCAGGAATGGCTTTCCCATCCTACTTATGATAATCACTGGCGGAAACTGAGTGTTGAAGAGTACTATGATAAGATTAAAGTACCTGTTCTTATCATCGGCGGATGGTATGATCTTTTTGCCGCCGGATGCATCAGGAATTATATGGGAATTAAAAAATATGGAAATGAAAAAATTAAACGGGCTTCCAGGTTGATTATGGGGCCGTGGAATCATTCTACTTTTGATATTTCATCGTCCATACTCGGTGCTGTGGATTTTGGAAAAGGAAGATTGTTTGACACAAAGGAAGCGCAGGAGAAATGGCTGGCAAAGTATTTTAAGAAGGAAAATAACGCTACGGGTTGGGAAACTCCTGTTTATATATTCATAATGGGAGAAAATATTTGGCGGGAGGAAAACGAATGGCCTCTTCAGAGGACAGAATACCGTGATATGTATCTTGCAAGCGGCGGCCGTGCGAACAGCATGTTCGGCGATGGTAAACTTTCCTGGGAAAAACAGTCGGAATCAGAGAAAGATATGTTCGTTTACAATCCTGCCGATCCCGCCCCGGCACTTAATCCGGAACTTCTTAATGGAATGCCCGAAGACCAGCGTCCGGTTGAGAGGCGCGATGACGTACTGGTTTATACAAGCGATAAATTATCCAGGCCTTTAGAAGTAAGCGGGTTCATTAATCTTGATTTGTATGTGAGCTCGACGTCGGTGGATACTGATTTCTTTGCGAAATTTTGTGATGTATATCCTGATGGGAGATCAATTAACTTATGTGAGGGAATCGTAAGGGCAAGATTCAGAGAAGGACTTGACAAAGAAGTATTTATGATTACTGATAAAGTATATTGTATCCGTTTGGAAGTCGGCGTTACGGCTAACCTATTCAAGGCGGGACACAGGATAAGGCTCGAAATATCCAGCGCTTCATTTCCCGCTTATACAAGGAATCTGAACACGGGCGAACCGGTCGAAACAGGGAAGAAAATGAAAACCGCCACTCAGTCAGTATATCACGCTGTTAAATATCTGTCGAAACTTATTCTGCCAGTAATTCCACGATGAAATAATGTAATGATTTTCAAAGCAGGGAGAGATAAATATGGATGTATTTAAACTGCAGCCTATTCAAGTAGATTTTGCAGCGTTCAGGGATTGTATTCAACGGAAAGGAACACCGAAAAGGGTACATTTTTTTGAATTCTACCTCGACCGTCCAATAAAAGAAGAACTTGCCAGGCGTTTGGGGTTTCATGAAAAATTTGACGACAAACATCCCTTTTCCTACTACGAAAAAGAAATTGCTCTACAAAAATTTCTTGGTTATGATATGCTTAACTATTCTGAATTCCCCTGTTTTCCGCAGGAAATCAACAGCAGGAAAAACATTGCAGCCGTATCGGAAGATGTGTTTGCGGGCGGTCCGATTAAAACATGGAATGATTTTGAACAGTATCCGTGGCCTGAAGTATCGGATCTGGATATGTCTCCTCTCGATTGGCTACAGAAGGAACTTCCAGATAATATGAAGTGTTTTGCCATGGCTCCCATAGGGCTGTATAAGATGCTTTTAGGTTATGAGGATATGCTTTACATGATGTACGATAATCTTCCTCTCATGAAAGCCGTAATGGGAAAACTTCTAGGAATATTCCTTGATTATGTACGTATAGTCTGTCAATACTCTTGTGTCGGTGTTGTGTTTGGTAGTGATGACATGGGATTCAGGACCCAGACATTTTTTCCTCCTGATTTTATAAGAGATAACATTTTACCGATGCATCAGGCGTTGGCGCAAGTCGCGCATGATAACGATAAATTGTATTTCCTGCACGCCTGCGGGAATTTGTCGGAAATAATGGATGATCTGATTGATAGTGTAAAAGTTGATGCAAAACATTCTTTTGAAGATGCAATAATGCCGGTGACGGAGATGAAAAAAATCTATGGTGACAGGCTCGCTTTGTTAGGAGGAATGGACGTGGATTTTCTCTGCCGTTCGGATGAAGCGGCCTTGAGAAAGAAGGTAAGGGAAATTCTTGAGATATGCCTGGTGGGAGGAGGATACTGCCTTGGTTCAGGAAATTCCATAGCCCAATATGTACCGCTGTCGAATTATCTGATCATGCTTGATGAGGGAAGAAAATTCAAATTCTGATTTGTAATATAAGGAATATGAACGAAATGCTGGAGACTTTAGATATCGTAGGATTAAAGGACGGGCGAAAAATGTCCATCCGTCGCTTCACCCCGCCCGAACAGGAATATGCGGATGGATTCAAACACTTCATGCGCTATTTGAATGATGAAAATACACGAAGTGTAGGCGCCAGATCCGATGGGAAATACGCCGATTGTTCAGTTGACCGTTACTTCACCGGCGAAATAGACGGCAGAATTGCAGGGCAAGTCTGGTATGGTTGGGGGCATCATGATAATCCTGTCGCCAATTTCGGACATGTTTATGTTGATCCAGATTTCCGGGGACTGGGAATAACCAGGATTCTTATGAAATATCTCTATGAAGATTTTAGATCAAGTCCAGTAATTGGGGCTTTGTGTACATGTGCCGCTCCACAGATAGCGGAACTTTACCAGCCTTCCGGTTTTCACCAGATTTATCCGGGCAGTCCCCGCCTCTACAGCCCCGGCTCCGGATATCCCGACGATTTCAACGACTTGACCGAACAATATTATGAATCTACTTCAGCCTTACGGGTTGTGCCTGGAAGCATGGAATATCGACATGAGATCGACTGCCTTCTCATGTTTACTTTAGAAATCAAAAAGATAGCGGCTCTACAGCGCTTCAACCCAACGTCTGTAAAAGATTATCAAGACGCCTTTTACGCTATTTTCAATAACTCTGGTGTTACAATGCATCAACTTGAGAACGACTATTTTCTGAAAGGAGTACCGCCGTTGGGCAAAATGGCCTCTTTACGCCGTTTTGCCGCAAGTGCAATCACAAGTTATCAGGATGCGCTTTTTAAACAGGAAGATGGTCGTGGACAAATATTTGTCGTGCTTACTGAGAATGGACACTGTGTGGGGTGGAGCTTTTGCCTGTCTCCATTACCGGATAAATCGACTGTCTTTTTTGATTATGAAATTCACCCGTCTTATGAATCTTTTGCAGGTGAAATAGTCAGGGATACATTAAAACAGTGGCATAACGGAAATGACTCTTGTCTTTGGGCTGCATGTCCTGGCTCTTCCGGGAAAATAACAGCCCTATCAGATAATGGATTTAATCTCATAAAAAACATAGAAAACGGTGATTCTGAAAAAATAATGTTGATGTTATATAGGCGACGCTGAAAAAGGGCATTGGTGACATTTCTGATAGGCTCTGTTTATAATTTTGTGATGGTATGATATTTGTCAAGCGAATCCCGCATTGATTGAATTAATCGTTAATCAGGAGCTATAGTACGTTGTTGTCTGGGGAAAGCTCAACAACAAGGTGTACTGGAGACACTCGACATTTACACTGGGGTCATCCCCGCTTTTGTGATTGAGTGCCGGCGGAATCA
>MHBG01000041.1 GCA_001804785.1 Lentisphaerae bacterium GWF2_45_14 | reverse complement strand
GGTATGAATTGCTAAAAGATGATTATTGGCATAAACCGGAATTTCCTGTTCACAATAAATATTAACGCCTGCTTTTTTCGCCAATTGTTTCAGGGCAGCAGGTGTAACATCCACGTAATCCGATGTATAAGCCGATTTCCAGTTTTCCATATCGACGATTGAAATGCCCTTAGAGTCAAATTCTGTTCCACATAGTTTTTTTACCCGCGCCGTGTCCAGGTTTTTGCCGTCGCAAATGCCGGGAGCATAGACAAAGAATGCGGTCCGATTAGAATTGAATACACATCTGTTGAGCAGGTCCAGCTTTTCGGGCGTAACGACAAAGAGCCCCGGAAAAACAAACAGCTTGTATTGAGTCAAATCCGTCTGCGGCAGATCATTGAATGAGAATACTTCGAATGGTGCGCCCAGCCGATTCAACTTGTTTCGGATACCTTGATATATCTGCTGAGTGACGGGGTTATGGTCATTGAGATAGCGTGCGCTTTGCGGGTCAACTACCAGCGCAATCTCGGCACAGCTTTTTACGGATAGCGAAGTATACTGTCCCCATATTTTTTTGCTTTGTTTGACCAGCTCCATCGTTTCCGGTGTTTTGAATACCCCTCCCCACATGTCAAAGCACCAAAGCGAGGCTTGATTGATTGTAGCCAGAGCGAACTCGCGTTTCAACCCGGCGTTGGTCTCGGCCTGATCCTTCCATGGCACCATCCATCCGATTGATACGTATTCGTCAAGCTCGCAGTTATATGTCGGTGTGCGATGATCGATTTCATGGAGGAATCCCTTGCCGTGCCGTATGCGTGTGCCGTTCGGCACCATGAATCCACTTCCGCCGCCCATCGGCCGGTCGCCGTAAGTACCGGGACTGATGAAAAAGTCGATGTCTGGCGAGGCATAGAGACGTTCGTATTCCAAATGTCCGCACCAAACCATGCGTGAGGTTGCCAACTCAAGGATATATCCAAAAAACATTCCAATCTGCCGTTGCCTCGGAATGAGTGCCCGCGTTTTTGCGGCAAGTCCGAGTACCGTGTCCGCAATGATATCTCCCGTAAATTGTGCATAGTCTACAACATCTTGCTCCGTCTCGGGATTCCTGATTAAGTTTGCAAAGGAAGCCTGATCAATACGCTCTAATGCGGGAACAGGCACTTCCTCTTTGCCGTGTAACTTGAGCCATTCTTTCCATGCCTGCGACTTGGTGCGACCAGCAACTCCCCGACTGCAATCCATCCACTCATCGGTCTTGCCGCACGCAAGTAAATATGACTTTACGCGATCGCCATAACGTGCCTCCATGTGCTTAATCACCGCTTCTAAATACTCGCTTGTCGCGCTGACCCAATCCGGATTGGAGCAGGCGCAGCTCAACATCGTAAAGCTCTCGCATTCTGCGCTTTGCCCTCTGCCTGACAACTGCCGTTGCAGCCATATTGGGGTATTGAGGTCCATCACGCAGATAAACTCTGCATTGCCGTTTACCTCCAGCACATCGTCATACTGTTTGTCAAGTGACTCAAAATCATATTTCCCGAACCAACGCCAAACAGGCGGATACTTCGAATAAGGTTTGCCTAACGAATTGTCGGTGTTTGCGGCAAAGATGCAGACAGTGTCCACGCCGACATCTTTGAATTGCCTCATAGCCTCAAATTCGGGCCAGAATGAACGATACGCGAAGTAAATGCTTTTCTTATCATCTGGTGTCATAATGCTACTTCCCTTATATTTTCAAATAGGCTTTTTGCTAAAGTTTAGCGTACTATAATATATTTAGTTATTATCCCTATCTTGTCTTCAACTTCATGCGCTCCTGCTCCTTATTTCAGTACAAATCTTTTATACAAAGCCGGATTTTTCCCTCCCGCAATGCCGCCGCCTATTGCGATATAATAACTTTGCCCGTCGCCGGTGTCATCGTCGAAAATCACAAAACTCATTCCCAATATCATTCCTTTGTACGGCTTTACGCCCAATTTCTTCCAGGGCAAACGTAATTCGTAAGTTGTTGTCTTTTCTTTCTGGTCACGGGTAATGGTATAATTATCCGGCAGGCAAATATTCTTGCCGAAGGTAGTAATAGCGTGGCTTTTGCCATTATCTCCCATGGCCAGACCGAATTCTAAGTCGTCAGGGCCTAATGGTTTAGCTGGACTTGGAAGATAAAGCGCCCCGTCATTTTTTGAATCAATTGCAAACTGAAGTGAATCTCCACGCCACGGCGCTTCCGGGGTCTTGTTAAAATGTAAATCATCTTGGACTACGGCTTTGATATAAAGATTATTCTCATCCCACGATGAGTATAGTTTGGTACTCAAATCAGCAGTGCCTGACCATGGTACCCAAGGATCAGGCGGCATAATGTCGTCGCGCGAATCTGGGGAAGCAATCAGATTAGCAACCTTGGAGCCATAAGCGATTGGTATGAGAATATCCAAATCAAAACTTTTCCTTATCACCGTTTTGTTTCCGGTTGCTTGGACTTTAACCTTGACGCTATCGTGAGACAATGGGATATCAAAAATGTTAACGGATTCTTTGGGCAAATTAATTAATTTCTGAATTTTTTTCTTGTCCGTGATTATTTCTGCGTTAATCTCAAAATCTTTGGAATTGGAAAGATTAATGAATTGGAGTTTCCCTGTATTTTCCGAAACCATCTGGAACCTGATGTCGCAAAATTCGGTCATCTCCACTTCCGCATTGGCGAGGATCTCGCTTAGCTGTTTAAAATCCTTGTGCCATATATATATTGGGGCCTGGCTCAAAGAAAATTGACCGTTGACCGGTTGAATCTGATTCCCCATTAAGTCCGTCACTATAAAATCAGATCCGAAAATAAGTTCGAATATTGACTTTCCTGGTAACGTTAATTTATATCCATTATTTGCCCACGCTGCGGCGACTCCTTTCCCATCATGCTTACGCATAACGGCGATGCGGGTAACACTGTCCGGAGTCAGCCACTTGCTTTCGGTAACATTTTCCACCACTTGCGTTACCGCGCTGTAAGAAGCCGCGATTGATTGAATTTTGAGGTTTTGGTTCATCGCGGCGTAGCTATATTTTTGAAAGTTACCATTTGCTCCGGAAAATCCTATAAACCAGTCGAAAGCGTAGAATCCCGCTACCCTCGCAACAATAAAATCTTTAGGCATCGTTTCAGCCTGTTCTCTGCGGTATATAGAATCATCAGGAAAGCGCGCGTCAGGGAACCAACCAAATTCCGACATATATATCGGCTGATCACATCCTAGATCTCTGGTTATTTTTTTAGCATCATTATAAACGGCAATCAGTCCATCTGATTTCGCACGCCGCCGCTGTATCAGAGGCCCGAAGTCAAATGGATAGAAATAAAAATCAAGGGGGAAAATATTAAAATCCTTGCCGATTTTTTTTAACATCTCCTTGGCAAATAACAAATCATCAACATCACTGCTTCTAGAGGGACGGATTGCTCCTATTTTCATCCCCGGATGGGTTTTGCGAATTTCATCAGCTCCGATTCTTACCATTGAACAGAGATCATCGAAAGGTTTGCCGCCGACTAAAAAAGGGTTGCCTGCAGAATTTTTCTTTATCTCTGCCGGATAGAGCGACTTATAATAGTCGTTATGGCCAAGTCGTCCGTTATCTTCCGCTCCTAATTCAAACTCATCTATCATATAGCCATAGCGACGAGTCAATTCCCCTATGAAATTGCGCCAATGTTCATGTTTATCCGCGTCAAGTACCAGGCTGCAATTCCTTTTTCTGGCTTTTGCCAGTTCCTCTTTGTTAAAATACCAGTCCGGCACGTCAAATGGACTGACGAGGAGTTTGTTGATCATTCCTGATTCTTTGCCGCGCTTCAACCGCCATTCAAGCGCAGACCAATCAAAGTTCCCGGGCGACGTTTCAATGTCGTCATGATAACGAGCTCCCCATTCCGCGCGAGCCTGTACCCGCTTTGCCCCTATTTTTTTTGATATCTCGAAATAATCGAAACCGCCAGTATTAATGATTCCGGCAAAAGGCTGAATCCCGGAAGCAATGTCTGCGGGCTTTGCAATTTTAATATAATTGGCGGAATGAGAGCTCGTCATTCTGCCGTTGGAGGAAAGTTCGACAGTTATTTTGAACCATCCAAGACGTTGCCCGTCCAAAGGAAGCTCTATTTCATTTGTGCCCTTTACTGTTTGCTTGAAATCTTTAATGATTGTCCCCTGATAGTCAACAACCCGACATTGCAGTTCTGCTTCATTATCTTGAGTGTTGAAATGCACGGTCGCAACTACAGGGTCATCCGGGGAATATATATTGCTCCATTGCGGGGAATTCAGGGACACGCCTACATTCATCAGGCTTGAGTTTTGATATGGGGTCGCTGTTCCGCCCCGCTCTATTTGAATCGCGTCATACCAGACTTTCCCGACCGGAGAATTTGTGAGATTAAAAATAGCAGAATAGCCTTTGCGAGGGGCATTTTCCTTTATTTTGACAACAAAAGTATACGAATAGCGTCTCCATTCCCTGTCTAGTTTGATATTTTTATCATAAGTTTCACCAGCGACATAAAAAAACTGGCCGGCGCTCGGCAACATGCGTAATATGATTGGATAGTTATCAGAAGAAGCTTTTGCATAAAAGGAGAAGGTATAAGTTTCATTATCTTTTAAATCGGGAGTATCGGCGACCGATATCCATTTATCATACCACAGAACTGGCGGTTCTGTAATTATAAAGCGCTTTTTTCGATCCCAGTCAACCCGTATGCTTTTTTTCCCGTCAGGCGCAGTCGTGTCGTCCCAGAAATAAGGAACGAGTTCGGAAGAAAATTTCCCTCTTGTCAAGGTATCAGTCTGGGTTTCGGCACTGGTATCCCCGATGTATAAATTCTCTCCTGAAGACCTAAGCTCCAGCGCTGTTAATAGACAGAGAGCCAGAGTAAAAGATTTGATGTTCACTGTAAACCCTTCTTTTGAATATTTTATCTTTATATTCGTTCCTTGACCTTTTTATTTTATATTTACAATCGTGCGCATACAAACTTTCTTTATATCATTATACTAAAATATAAAGTTAAGTAAATATGATATAGTCTGTAATATTTATAATTTTGTCCAATAAGCAATGACTTCCGCAATAAAAAACAAGCGAGATAATGAGGACTTTTTGTCCGGTTATCGGTTCCCTTATGTTCGGTAAGCGGGATGCCATCTACTATAAAATGCATAATTATCTGAGATTTTACTGTCAGTAATGAGTTTTGCTTGTGACGGATTTGTTAATGCAGGCAAAGGTCGCCATAAATTCATTCCCTCGCTTTTGGTAAGAGTCTCGCTTAAATAGACATTTATTGAATAGTGAGTGTAACTGTACATATCTTCAGTACCCGAACCAAAAGATACTGGTTCAGATGGACATGCAAAACTACCGCGGGCCTGTCTAAGGATAACAGAATACAGGCAAATTATGCTACTATCGGGACAAATGGTAAGCTCAACTGTCAATTGTCCGTCAATGTCCTGAATTGTATTTTTGTACAGGGCGGGAGCTTCGGAATTATGCGAAAGAAGCCCTGAATTCTGTAAAGGTCTCATTTTCTATGTGAGTTCTTATCTTCGCCATGAGCGAGAGATAGCAGTGAAGATTGTGCAGTGTAACGAGGCGCAGCCCCAGAATTTCTCCCACGCTCAGGAGATGGCGGATGTATGCCCTCGTAAAATTCTTGCACGCGTAGCAGTTGCAGCCTTCCTCAATCGGTGAAAAATCTTCCTTGTAGCGGCCTGCTTTGACGGGCAGCGTGTCGCCGTTGCTCAGGTAAGCTGTGCCGTGCCGTGCGAGTCTTGTCGGAAGAACGCAGTCGAACATATCGATTCCGCGCGCCACTGCCTCTACTATCTGCTTCGGCAGGCCGACGCCCATGAGGTAGTGAGGTTTATCTTCGGGAAGGAATGGGACTGTCCAGTCAAGGCATTGGTACATCGCATCCTCCGGTTCGCCGACGCTTAGCCCGCCGATTGCGTAGCCGTCGAAATCAAGTTTGACAAGTTCTGACGCCGACTCTTCCCGCAGGTCTTTGTAAGTCGAGCCCTGAACTATCCCGAATATCTGTTGTCCGGGGTTCAGCGGCTGCTCTCTGGAAATACTTTCCCAGCGCGTGGTCATCCTGAGCGATTTTGCCGCGTCTTCATGGCTGCACGGGTAGGGGGTACATTCATCGAAGGCCATGACAATGTCCGAATTAAGCGTCTTCTGGATGGCTATTGATTCTTCGGGTCCGATGAAGAATCTTGTCCCGTCTATGTGGGAGGCGAACTCGACACCGTTTTCCTTTATTTTTCTCAGCGATGAAAGGCTGAATATCTGGAAGCCGCCGCTGTCGGTGAGAAGCGGTTTATTCCACGACTCGAATTTGTGCAAGTCCCCGGCCTTTCGGATTATGTCCATCCCCGGTCTCAGAAAGAGGTGGTATGTGTTGCCGAGTATTATCTCCGCGCCTAGCTCGTTGAGTTCAGCCGGCGATACGGCCTTTACTGAGCCGCGTGTCCCGACCGGCATAAATACAGGGGTATTTATTTCGCCGTGCGCTGTTTTTATCACTCCCCTGCGTGCAGCCGTTCCCTGACATTTTTTCAGTATTTCAAATGACATAATTACCTTACTTGACGAACATTGATTCGAAGGTCTTTTTCAGAGCCTCTTCTTTGCCGAGCGCTGACGCGACTGCCGCAGCGAATTCGAATGAAACCCCCGGCCCTTTTCCGGTGATAACGCGTCCGTCGATCTGTATTCGTGATCCGGTATACTCCGCCCCTTCGAGCATGTCCTCGAATCCGGGATAACACGTGGCCTTTTTTCCCTTGAGGAGTCCGGCCCTTCCGAGCGCTATCGGCGCGGCGCAGATGGCCGCCGTCATTCCGCCGTCCGCATAAGTCTTATTTAGTACGTCCATCAATAAATCGCTGTCCCGCAGATTTTTAGAGCCGGGCATTCCGCCGGGGAGAAAGATTAGTTTTACTTGGGAAAGGTCAATATCTTTGAGAAGCGAATCAGCTTCGACAATAATCCCATGCGAGCCGGTGACTTTTTTGGAGTTAAGACCTGCCGTAACGACCTCCATCTGAAGCCGCCTCCATATATCGACTGGTGTGGCAAATTCTATTTCCTCAAAACCGTCAGCGAGTACCACAAATATTTTGTTCTTCATTCTTGATTTCTCCTTTTTCCCATGGCTGCTACTATACACCGTTTTTGTGCGGAACGAAAGCTTGTTATCCGGCTGACCAAGTCGGTTTTCTGCCATTTTGCAATCCGCCTGTTCTCCTCCAGCCTCGCTTTCACATACGAAGCTTAGAATCAGCATGGACACGAGTAAAAACTTTTTCATTCCTCCCCCGTTTGCTTTTAGAGAACTATTATTCCTGATTTAGGAACAATAGCCAGGCTGTCAATAATAGCAATGGCAGTAATATTCCCGCAAATTTACACTTTCCTTGTGACGGATTAAAAAAGTAAACCCAAGCGGCAAAATGCGCTTAGCCCCTAAGTTGGAGTACTTTTAAATCAAAGATTGGTGTAAAAGCTCCGAATAATCATATAACGTTTTTGCGCGGATTACAAGCGCCGAAATAGGTTCCGTCTGGGGTGACATAGTCCCGCGACTCCGGACCTCGGGGTACGGTATGCTCTTCGCCTTTTCCGTTATGCTGACTTTTCCCGCGAAACGGCTTGTAATTCGGGAGGCCTTTGTTTATAGTTTAGGCTTGTGTGCTTATTGTGTTTGCGACAAATGGATCAATATAAAACTATAATATATGAGGATTAAAGATGAACTTGATGAAAGCTATCTTGTTGCCAATCTTGACTGCCGGTATGGTGCTGTCTGTTTATGGTCAGTCAACCGAAGATAAGAATATCAAGATTGAAAACATCGACAAAAATTTTCAGTTGGCAAACATCGGGAATAAGGAAATCTGCTATTATGATGCGTTGCTACAACCCTTTGCCCTGAGCGGCTTTCCGTGGCGTGACCCGCAGAAAGTATTTAACCGTCTGCCCGCGTCTTTTACTGAAAAAGATGTCAATCCCGGCGCGTTGTCTTTATCACGGCACTCGACTGGCGGCGCCATTCGCTTTCGCACCGATTCGCCATACATTGCCTTGCGTGCTAAGTTGGCTTATTCGTCCGACATGAGCCATATGCCCAGAGCCGCCAGCTCCGGCTTTGACCTCTACAGTGGGAGCGGAGCCGATATCCGTTATTGTAAAACGGTTCAACCGGGACACAAACAGGAACAGGTCGAAATAATTCTGGTCGACCGTGTCCCGAAGCAAATGACCGACTATACCCTTTATCTGCCGCTTTACGGAAGTGCCTCCAAGATCGAGATAGGTCTGGCTCCCGGTGCAAAAATTGAAGCTCCAACCCCGCAGGCGATAACCAAACCGGTTCTTTTCTACGGTTCATCGATTACCCAAGGCGGATGCGCATCGCGTCCCGGGAACGCCTATACCACTATGTTATGCAGGGCGATAGACGCGCCGCAGATCAATCTGGGTTTTTCCGGTTCCGGCAAAGGGGAAATTGCTGTTGCCAGAGCGATTTCCGATCTTGATCTTGCGGCATTTATCATGGATTATGACCACAATGCCCCGTCAATAGAACATTTGAAGCAAACGCATGAGCCATTCTTCAAAGCCATCCGTGAAAAGCATCCGGATCTGCCAATTATTATTATGTCCAGATGCAATTTCAAAGGCTACCAGTATGATATTGCCCGTCGCGACGTGATTCGCAATACATATGAAAATGCAGTAAAGGCAGGGGACAAGCATGTATGGTTTATTGACGGCGAGACATTATTTGGCAAAGAAGACCGGGATGCTTGCACCGTGGACAACACCCATCCCAATGATTTGGGATTTTATCGTATGTACAAAACGGTACTGCCAGTATTGAAAGAAGCCATTAGTCCGAGCAAAAAGGCCCAGCTATAACTGAATAAGGCGTGGGCCAATCAGATTAGATAACCTCACCGTAAGTAATTAAAGAAAAAGCATTAATTACTTTTAAAAAATCGCCCCGGGTGGCGCGCAGGATATAAGAAGCCCGGAGCGGGGCGAAAGCCCTGCTCAGCCGTAAATCCGCTCGAACTCGTTCATGAAGTCAATGAGCTGCTCAACGCCTTTCATCGGCATGGCGTTGTAGATACTCGCACGGATACCGCCTACCGAGCGGTGCCCTTTGAGGCCGAGCATTCCATTGGCCTTGGCTTCTTTGACGAATTTTTCTTCCAACTCCTCGGTCGGAAGACGGAAGTTGACGTTCATCTTCGAGCGGTTGGAAGGCTCGGCGGGACATCTGTAAAACGCACTCTTATCAATAAGCTCGTAAAGGACTTCCGACTTCATGTCATTAATCTCCTCAACCACAGTGAGACCACCCTGTTCCTTCAGCCAATCTGTAACAAGTGCTATCATGTAGATTGCAAAAGTCGGCGGGGTATTATACATGGAATCGTTATCAATATACGTGCTATATTTGAGCATAGTCGGTATTTTTTCATGAGTTCTCTCCGCGAGTTCCTTTTTCATGATAACGAGGCATATTCCGCTTGGGCCGATGTTCTTCTGAGCGCCCGCGTAGATGAGGCCGAACTTATTTACATCTATTCTTCTGGACATAATATCGCTGGACATATCGGCGATGAGAGGAACACCTGTTCCATCCATATCGGGAAACGCGTGATACTGTGTGCCGAATACGGTGTTATTGCTTGTGAGGTGCAGGTAAGACGAGCCGGCTTCCGGCTTCCAATGGCGGATATCTGGAATCTTGTTATAATTCGTATCCTTGCTGCTGGCAATGATTTTGACGTTTCCGAAGAGTTTTGCCTCTTTCGCGGCCTTGTTCGCCCATGTGCCGGTGTCCGCGTATTCCGCGAAGCCGCCGGGAAGCATGAGATTCATTGGGATCATCGAGAACTGAAGGCTTGCACCGCCCTGAACAAAGATTATTTCGTACTCATCGCTGATATTCATAAGCTCTTTGATATTGGACTTCGCGCGGCCGAGGACTTCCTCAAACTGTGCGCCGCGGTGGGTAAGTTCTATAATCCCGTTGCCGACGCCATGATAATTGCAGAATTCTTCCTGCGCCTTTTCCATTACAGGTGTTGGAAGCATTGCCGGGCCCGCGCTAAAATTGTATACTCTCATGCTCATTATTTTCTCCATTTTTATAGTTAAAAAACTTATCGCATGTCGAAAATATAACACTTCTCCAGATATTTCAAATAGCCTGTCAAGAAATATTTCCTGTCACTTCAAAATGTCATTAACAAATCCGGGCGTTATTCCGCTGACAAAAAGGACTTTCTTCCGAGAAGAGTGACCGGACTTTATCTCAACTGACGATTTGGAAACGGAAAGAATTGACGCGATAAATTCTACAAGTTCGGCGTTGGCCTTGCCATCCGTCGGTGGCGAATGAAGTTTTATCTTAATGCTGTCGCCGTGCAGACCGCTCGCGCCGCTTCTGGATGCGCCCGGCTGGATATGACAGCTTATATAAACGCCGCCATTTCCGCCTTTAATAAAAATGCTTTGAGTGTCTGTCATATAATCGTTAATCCCTGTGCCGTCAGCTAACAAAGTAAGCTAAAACGGCACAGTTTCGTCCGACCGGACGGCTGGTTATGCTTTTATATTGATAATGGGAGAATTGCTTTTTTTCTGCTGGTCTTCGGGCTTATTGTCCGGCTCTTTTTTGTCCGGCTCTTTGGCTGCCGCGGCTACGGCATTGCTTTTTCTTTTTCCCTCTTCGAGGCGTTCCTCTTTTTCGTTTTCGCTGAGAGGAATGTCGAGGAGTTCTTTTATTTCCTTACCGTCAAGGGTTTCCTTTTCGAGGAGTTCGATGGCGAGCTTTTCAAGCTTGTCCTTGTTTTCGGTAAGTATTCTGAAAGTGTCGCTTTTGCAGGCATCTATAATGCTCTTGATGGCGATATCTATTTCACGCGCCGTGACCTCGCTGTAACTTTCTTCGCGGGTAATATCTCTTCCAAGATATATATGGTCGGCGCGTTCGCCGTACTGGACCACGCCCATTTTATCATCCATGCCAAGGGCACAGACCATTGTTCTGGCAATACGTGTGGCCTCTTTTATGTCCTGAGACGCACCGCTGGTGACATCGCCGAATATTATTTCCTCTGCAACGCGTCCGCCCATGAGTCCTCTTATCTGGTCGAGCAGTTCCTTGCGGCTGTGCGTATAACGGTCTTCATCCGGAAGGTGCATGGTGGCGCCCAGATATGCTTGACCGCGCGGGATTATTGTAACTTTATGGACGGGCATGGCATCGGGACAAAGGATTTCCACGAGGGCGTGTCCGGCCTCGTGATATGCGGTGAGCTTGCGTTCGCGTTCGCTAATCTTGCGGCTTCTGCGCTCGCGGCCCCATCTTACCTTGTCCCTGGCTTCTTCAAAGTCGGGCATTCCGGCTCTTTCGCGATTGTCGCGTGCGGCAAGAAGAGCGGCCTCATTAACGAGGTTGGCAAGATCTGCCCCGCTAAAGCCCGGGGTTGCCTTGGCAACTCGGTTAAGGTCGATATCGGTTTCGGCTCTTATTGTTTTCACGTGTACGTCAAGTATCTGACGGCGGCCGCGAATATCGGGCAGATCAAGAACGATCTGCCTGTCGAAGCGTCCCGGCCTGAGGAGTGCCGGATCGAGTACGTCCGGCCTGTTTGTAGCGGCGAGGATTATGACGCCCTCCTGGGTTTCGAGTCCGTCCATTTCGACAAGCAAGGCGTTAAGGGTCTGTTCGCGCTCGTCGTGACCGCCGCCGATTCCGGAAAACCTTGAGCGGCCCACCGCGTCTATTTCGTCTATGAATATAAGACATGGGCTGTGCTTGCGCGCCTGTTCGAACATATCTCTCACGCGGCTTGCGCCGACGCCGACGAACATTTCCACGAAGTCCGAACCGCTTATTGCAAAGAACGGTACTTCAGCTTCTCCCGCTACGGCCTTAGCCATGAGGGTTTTACCTGTTCCCGGCGGGCCCATCAGGAGCGCGCCTTTCGGTATTTTGCCGCCGACCATTTTATATTTTAGGGGGTCTTTCAGGTAATCGACAATTTCCTTTGTTTCCTCTTTTGCCTCATCGGCACCCGCGACGTCATCGAACCTTGTCTTGTGCTCCTCCGGGAATATCATTCTGGCGCGGCTTTTTCCGAACTGCATAGCGCCTTTGCCTGCCATCTTTAGCTGCCTTGAGAATAGAAAATAGAGAAGCCCCACGATGATAAGCACAGGGATAATCACTGTTACCAGAAGGCTCTTCCACCATGTTTGGCTGTTATTTATCTCCATTTTTATTTCGGGATGCTGCTTGAAGAGGTTGTCAAGATTTTCTGAAAAAAGGACTTTTGTACTGTAGTCCCCCTGACTTAGCTCCTCGGGTACAGCCGCTTTGCCTTTTTCGGAAGAGGAAACAGGTATCGGAAGTTTCTTCTTGAATTTGCCTTCTATATAAAGAATCCTCTCCGTTTCGGGAGTAATCTTCGCGCTGATAACGTTTCCGGAAACGATTTGTTTCTCAAAGCGGGACTGAGCCCATTCCTCGACTTCGCTGGACGGATTCACTCTCAATGCCACGAGCGATGCTATGAAAATAAATATGATAAGCCATATAAAAAGCGCTGCGGGCGGACGTTTAGACGGCATTGCCTCCTTCAAGGAGGGCTTTTGTGGTTTCTCCATAAAATATTCCCGGATTTATTTAAATTAAAATTGACAGCCTCTATCAGGCATTAAGCAGGCACAGCAATGAAGGGATCAGGGCCGGAGCTGCCGTTGTCTTCGATGAAATGATGAACATAAGGAAAACCACGAGAATAAGTATTATCGCGGCCAGCAGTATTACCAGGCCGAGAACAACCTTCTGGCTTTTTTTCCCGTCTCCACCTTCTTTATTTCCGAACGGATCGAAATTATCCATTTTCTTCACGGTGGAAAGGCCAAGATCTGTGCCTTCAAGATTTATATAAGTCTTTGTTCTCATGACGGTTGTAACAGACTTATCGTCACAGTCGTAGAGTATTTCGACCCCGCCGACCTGAAGGATGTCGCTATTCTGAAGTTCCTGCTCAGTTATCGGCACATTGTTAACCCTTGTACCGTTCGTACTTTTGTTGTCTCTTATTGTATATGTGCCGCCAGTCTTTACAAAATCGCAGTGATAAGTGCTGATTGTCGGATCTTTTATGCAGATATCTCTCTCTTCGGAACGGCCTACCGTATGTATGTCCTTGATAAGCTCGAAGCTTTTGCCGCGTAGCTGCTCCGACAATATAATCAGCTTTGGTGTTCCTGCCATTTGATTACCTGTTATTTATATTTCAAGTCAAAACAAGTCTGATAACACAACACGTTCAATATATAATCTTAATACCATAATTGCAACGACGCGAATTTCAATGGGGAATTGGTAATCATCTCGGATTAAATCACGAAAAATTGATGCCCATCTGAATATTATCGTTATGGACAATGTTTTTACAATCTGCGGGAACGGTGTATATTCCCTCTTCACATTTATAAAAAATCAGAGAGGATTGATAAATATGAGAATGACACGACTTGTCGGCAGAAGAATAAAGGAAGACCCGCGCGACGCACAGACCGTAAGCCATAAATTTCTTATACGCGGCGGCTACATAAGGCCCGTTTCGGCGGGAATATACTCGCTCCTGCCGGTCGGGAAAAGGATTATAGAAAAAATAGAGAAAATAGTCCGCGAGGAAATGGACGCGATAGAAGGACAGGAAGTCCTGATGCCCGTAGTCCTGCCGGCCGAGCTGTGGGAAGAATCGGGCCGCTATGGGTCAGTCGGGGCCGAACTCCTCAGATTCAAAGATAGAAACGACAAAAGTATGCTTCTCGGCATGACTCATGAAGAGGCAGTCGTACATCTGATCCGCTCAGAAGTCTCCAGTTATAAACAGCTGCCCGTCATGCTCTATCAACTCCAGACAAAGTACCGTGACGAAGCCAGGCCGCGCGCCGGGCTTATCCGCGTCCGCGAATTCACGATGAAAGATGCGTATTCCTTTCACACGTCGCAGGAATGTCTTGAGGCCTACTACGAACGTGCTCATGAGGCCTATGTCAGAATATTTAAACGCATCGGTCTCAAGAGCTGTGTTTCCATTGAGTCCAACTCGGGAATGATGGGCGGTAAAATCTCGCATGAATTCATGGCCGTAGCCGAGAGCGGCGAGGATACCATCTTTATGTCGCCGTGCGGACAGTATCGCGCGAACCGCGAAATAGCCTACGCCGCATGGAAATACGAAAAATCAGCCCCGCTCCCGCTTGAAAAAGTCCACACGCCCGACAAAAAGACCATTGAAGACGTCGCGGCATTCCTCGGTCTTAAGCCGGAAAATACGGGCAAAGCTGTTTTCTTCAGGGACGAAAAAGGTTCTCTCATTTTCGCAATGATAAGAGGCGATTTTGAGGTCAACGAGAGCAAGCTTAAAAACTATCTAAAGACCAATGAGTTGACTTATGCCGACGACAATCTCATCCGTTCCTGTGGCGCGGAACCGGGCTACGCGTCACCGCTAGCGCTTGATACGTCAAAGGTAAGAATAGTAATTGATAACTCGATTGCGCAGTCGTCAAATCTTGTCGTCGGCGCGAACGAAGCCGACCACCACTACAAAAACTTCAACGCCGGCCGCGATCTTCCCGGCGCGGAAGTGATTGACATTGCCACGGTAAGAGACGGCGATCCTTGCCCCGTTACCGGTCAGCCCCTTATGATGAGACGCGGAATCGAAGTCGGAAATATCTTCCAGCTCGGCACAAAATATTCTGCCGCGATGAAATGCGAATTCCTCGACAAGGACGGCAAATCCCATCCCATGATCATGGGATGCTACGGCATAGGCATCGGCAGATCAATGGCCTCAGTGATTGAACAGTCCTACGACAATTACGGCCCGATATGGCCGATAACAATCTCCCCGTACCATGTCCAGCTCTGCTCGCTAAATCCGAAAGACGGAGTAACCGAGACAGCCGACAAAATATACTCGGAACTTTCCGAGTCCGGCATTGAAGTCCTCTACGACGACAGGGGCGAGAAAGCCGGCTTCATGTTCAGCGACGCGGATCTTATCGGAATACCGTTCCGCATAATAATTTCGCCGAAAACTCTTCAGAACAATCAAATCGAGTTCAAGCGGCGCGGCGAAAAGGACGTGACAATGATAAACATTCCGGAACTTGGCGGCTTTATAAAGGAAACAGTCGCCGCCGAATTCGCCAAATACAAAGCATAAAATCTTGATAAAAAATAAAAATGGCGGATGCGCATTAGTTATGTGCGTCCGCCATTTTTCATGACACTGACAAATTAAATGGGCTGGGTATCACAGTTATGCCCGCGGGGGCTTCCTCGTTAGTTCAGAAATTCAGAGGGATCGACCGGAATCGAGCCGTTCGAAGCCGACTTTTCCGCCGCCCATATCACCGCTTCGATTCTTCTCACGGTAGGTGAAGAAAGCCCGAGGCGCGGGTCCTGCTGACCTTTGAGTGCGTATGACACGAATTCCTTCACGGTCTTCGTACATTTATGCTTCCACACATTGCCGCTGTCGAGATGGTCGTTGGCAAAAACAGGATCGGCACTGTAGGCCCTGTTTTTAGACTTGGATGACCACATGACTCGTGTTTCGAGAGGATTGTATGGTGTGTAATCGAACTGGCCCTCGGTACCGATGACCGTATGGCGCGCGTCATATTTTTCGGCAAAATCAATATTCCCTTGAACAAGGGCGACAACACCGTTCTCGAATGTGATAAGGATATCCTGCTGCGTATCATAGTCGAACTTCCTGATCTTCGAAGGACAGCTTTTGCATACCACGGAAACGGGGTCGGAATCAACCTGGTAGACTGCACATGAGAGAGCATGGCAAATCCCCATCGGGATGGCGCCGCCGCTTTTGTCCTTTTTCAATTTCCATATCTGATCGATGGATTCGGAAACGTTGATTGGATGGCGGTATGTGAAGTGGACTGAGGCAAGCTCGCCGAACGCTTTTTCATCGATAAGATGCTTTAGTCTTTCCTGTTCGTCATAGTGCAGGAGGATGTAATCTATTTTAGTTGTTTTATCTGTTTTTTTCGCGGCGGCCATGAGCTTTTTGCTGTCTTCGACCGTAGTCGCGAATGGTTTTTCGAGGAAGAGGTGCTTGCCTGCTTCGAGGGCCTTTACGGCGAAAAGTGAATGAAGATTGTTCGGAACGGCAACGATGATTGCGTCGATATCCTTATCGGCGAGCATTTCATCATAGGAAGTGTAGAGCTTTGCGGAGTCGAGGCAGAGGTCCTGCTTTCTCTGCTTGAGGACGTCTTCCTTGAGGTCGCAGAGCGCGGCGACGCATGAATTGGAACTCTTGATACCGGACTTGGTGTCGGGATTAAAGCCGTTATCGTCATATTCGGCTCCTGCCGCGAGAGCTCCAGCCATCCAGCCTGAAGCACCGACAATTCCTACGCGAAGTTTTTCCGCCATTTAGAAGTCTCCTTTTTTATATTTAAACAAGATTTTTGTAATGTTCGCCGTTTTTGAATATTCCGCCGGACAACTCGAAGAAGCTCTCGTCAAGATTGAAGAGCCCCTTAACGGTATTTATCCATTCCGCGCCATAACACGGATGGTACGACTTCATTTTTTCCCAGTTTTTGTAGTTCTGCATGCCGTTCGACTCAAGGACGCCTACCTTCATTCCCGGCATCGGCGCGAGGCGCGCGGCGACATTTTTATTCCAGTCCACCATGACCGGCGAGACGGTAAGGTCCGCGCAGAAGCATGGAATATTTTTCTCGTGAGCGAGCGCGGCGATAAGTAAACTCATGCTCATGGTTTTGGCTATCGGCTTAAGGGCTATTGCCTTATAGCCGAGCTCAATTCTCTCGGCGGCGTCTTCGTCGGAATGTGCGCTCTCATCGGCAGCAAGCCTCGTCGGAATATCGGAGACATCGACTTTGTATTCCTCGGGGAAAGGTTCTTCCATTATGAGGATGCGTTCGAGAGCTCCCTGCTTTTCAGCGTGTGAAAGAAATGATTTGAGCCGCTCTTTCGAATCATACCTGCCATTGGCGTCGAGGTAATAAGGAATCCTGCCGCTGTCGGTATAAGGGGTTTCAAAGTCTTTGATTGCGTTATGGATTTCGGAGATGCGCTTCTTGTCCCATTCGAGCATTTTATCCAAGTCTCCATCCTTTTCAGGGTCGGAACCAATCTTTATTTTAAGAAAAAAGGACCCGTCCTTTACGGCCTTGACTATCTGCTCCAGAGGCACCCCGTAGCTCATGAGCGGAATCGACGCGAGGGTCTTATGTCTTGATGAAAGTGCCTTGCGGGAAATTTCGGGAATCATTTTATCAAAATTGCCGATGCCCTTTTCGGCGCAGTAGAGCTGCCACGCGGCGTTGTCCACAGGAACAAGCGAGTTCAGTGCGAAAGTCAGGCGCAATTTCGGATTTTTAGTAACCTTCTTTGAGTATTCGAGCGTGTCAGGCAAAAGCTTCTTGAGGAGATCCAGGGGATTTTCCCAGTCTATTTCACAAGCTTTGCTTGCCGCAAAAGCGGTCCCGGCGAACATCATCGCGTTGCCGGAGGCTTCAGGGTTTGAGACGAATACGGAAGAGTCGGACCAGAGTACGCTCTGTACGCCGAGCCCAATCCCGCATTTGCCGGAAGCACTTTCGAATTTGACGACGCTCTGCCACAGCTCGGAAAGATACCCGCCCTTGAACCCGAATGGAGCCGCAAGCGGTTCTCTTTCGAAATTAACGTTTGCTTTTGTTATCTTCATAAATGCACTCTTCCCTTGGTATTTAATAAAAACCCGCGTTTCAAACCACATTATATTATGGTTCAAAGCGCGGGGTTTTCAACGGCTTTTTAAAACTTTGTTAAATAATTTTACAAATAACGAATCATTCAAAGACAATTCCCGTTGCTGACCTCGCTTCAAGCTTGATCGTAATCAGACCTTTGTCAGCTTTTATCTTTGAGGAATCCCAGAATGAAGTGACCTTTGAAAAGTTCTTGATTCCGAATGACGACGGGTCAATTGTAAATTCGGCATCGTTTTCCTCCCAATTGAAGAGACCGATAACGGAGAAGTTTTTCTCCTTCGCCACCCATATTGCCGGAATAGCGTCATGATGTTCAAAGATATCCACCGGAACGGCCGCATTCTTAAGCGGACGCTCAATGACTTTCCTTATTATATCGAGACCCTTTTTATTAAGAGAGGTGAGATCGTCGCTAAGGAATGTATCGCCTGCACTAAGATAGATGAGAAGGGCATAAGCCTCGACTTCACGAAGATTCATTTCGCGGCCCGCATACCATGTTTCCTTCCACGAGAACTTCTGCTGATTATGCTCTGCGTTCATTCTGGGCAATGAGCAAGTTTCCGGGCATCGCACAATAAGGAAATCGGGGTCATTGTTCCAAAGGGTACGATGCATCCACCATTTGGTTGACATACTTGCGGCGTTTCGGATGACATGCGCCCAAAAGTTATGGATATCGCCGGTACTTCTTGAGGCATCGACAATTCCGGTAACGGATTCATAGGGCGCGCCGCAGGCCAGCAGGTATGATTCAGGCCCGATGGCTTCGCGGATAATCTCAAATATTCTGCGGATTATTGCGCCGCGCGGAACGGCAGCGTCGTGGAAACGGCTTGCGTTAAGTACCTCTTGGGTAAAGTCCACCTTGAAATATGTGAACCCGCATTTCTTCAGATTCTTGAATACGTTTGAGAGAAATTCTGCGGCTTCAGGATGGGTGACGTCAAGAAAGGCCATGGGCCCGTAACTGTAAAGCTTCGAGGTAATATTCCCTTGCGCGTCACGGCCGAACCATTCGGGATGCTCCATAAAAATGGATGTATATTTATTGACCATGATGGCGGCCGTCCAGACACCGGGAGTGCCGCCTTCTTTTTTAATTTTTTCGCAGTAACCGTCAAGCCCCTCGGGAAACTTCCAGTTAGCCTGCCACACGCCCCAGCGCGGTTCGTAACCTTCATCGATGACGAAGTGCTTAAGCTTTCCGGGAAATGCTTTATTCGCGGCCTTCTGGTTTTTAAAAATATCTTTTGATGCAACGGAGCCGGTGTAATAATCCCAGGAGTTCCAGCCGAGCTTAACGTCCTTGAGAGGAAGTGCGGCGCGTGAGGACTTCCAGTCGGAACCGAGTTCATTAAGGAGCTTCACTGCATCGTCAGAGCTGTCGAACTTAACGCTGGTGGTTTTGATTTTTACACCGTTTTCTATGAGCCGCTCCTGGATGCTTTCAATCCTGACGCCGAAACAGCCTTCCATGTGCGGGGAGTCATGAAGCGCCGAAAATTCCGTATAGTCGCCCTGATGAGGATGCTGCACGGCGAATATGAAGGCTCTCTCGGAACTGCGTGAACTCAGGACATATGCAAAGGAGCTGCTGGGATTAGGCTCCAGCATACGGGTTTCAATTCCTACCTTTTTTACACCGGACAGCTGCCCGAAATGGAAGGAATTTATGTACTCAAGCCACTGGTCGGAAACGAGTTTTTCCTTTTGCAGTCCTGGGGCGAAATCAGTCCTTATGCTCTTGAGAAAGAGTCCGCGGCCGGAACGGTTTTCAAAGCTGAAGGAAAAAGACTTTTCCCCAAGTAGAAGTCCGTAAACGCAGCCATCTTTGACGGCCTCGAAGTTCCCGCCCTTTTTCTTCCAGTCGAGCAGTTGGGAAGATATTTTGAAATCGCTGAATATGAATTCTATGTTTCCCGTGGAGAATGGACTCCCCCCAAGCTCAAGCAATCCTTTTTTGATATTAACGCAAATCATAGTTGGACCTCCTTAAAAATCTGTTTGTTGCCAATATAATATCGATAAAGATCGTTAATAGCAATGCTGCTTTTTTGATAAGAATAGTCCTTTTTTGATATATGACTAAAAATAAAGAAAGCACCCCTTGACAACGCAAACGTTGTCGTTATAATAAACAACATACTTTTGAAATGAATATAAAAATAGAAGACACCGTTTGCAAGATGAAAAAACTGTCACTAAAAGAAGTCGCTAAATCGCTGAAGGTATCGCCCAGCACCGTCTCAAGGGCACTCTCCGGCAAGCCCGGAGTCTCACAACAGAAACGCGAAGAGATCATCGAAAAGGCGCGGAAGCTCGGATTCACTCCCGACTCAATGGCGAGCAGCCTCAAAACAGGAAAGACATACGGCGTTACAGTGATAGTAGGTCAGCAGGGGTCCGAAATAACACTGAACCGCAACCATATGATATTTGACCTCGCGAGAAAAAAGTTTGGCTCCATAAGGGTCGTCACGCTGAATGAAGACAACGATCTCGACAAGCTTATATGGGATGCCGCCGCAGGCCGCTCAAAAGCAATAATCGCCACCGTCCCCCAAAAGAAGATCGATGCCGAGACCGCGCGTCTCCTTAAAAAAAGAAAAATCCCGCTAACCTCCGTAGACTTCAAACTTGAGAGCTTCGACTCGGCTCAAATCGACCGTTCCGCCGGAACTTTCCAAGCCGCGCGGATGCTTTACCTCTGCGGCTGCAAAACTCCAATCTTCATGAGCAGCCAACCAATTGAAAAACCCGATCCGAGACTCGAAGGAATACTAAAAGCAGCTCGGAGTCTTGATAAAACTATTTCACAGGAAGACATCCACGTTATAAACGGGTCGGATTATCAGGATGGATTCAAGTATGCCAAAGCATTGCTCAATTCACGCTTTTTCGATGGATTATTCTGCTATTGTGACAGGATTGCAATAGGCGCGATGAGAGCCATTATCCAGGCAGGACTCAGAATTCCGGAAGATATAAAAATTATCGGATTCGACAATATACCGGCCGCGGAATTCCTGCCGATATCCCTCACCACCGTCGCACAACCCGAGTCCGGCCCCGCACAAATGGCAGTCGAACTGACCCTCGACCGGCTTGAGAATTTCGACAGAGACGCGAAAGACCAAATATTCCCAACCTCACTGATTGCAAGAGAAAGCTGCCCGCTGCCGGAAGATTTCTCAATGAAAGAAAAAATTTTTGCAACCCAAATATATATTAAGTAAACCTTTAGAAAGGATCAAGAAATGGCAAAAGCAAAAGCAAAAGCAACGACAAAGAAAAAAAGCTATGTCCTCGTAGGCACAGGAGGACGCTCCTCCATGTACACCGAGGCAATGTGCAAGGAACACAAGGACGTCGCGGTACTTAAGGCATTCTGCGACACGAATCAAACCCGTATGGACTTTTACAACAACCGCCTCAAAAACGAGTACGGCATAAAACCCGTCCCAACCTACAAGGCCGAAGAGTTTGACAAAATGATCGCCGAGCAGAAGCCGGACAAGGTCATCGTCACCTCCATGGACAGAACTCATCACAAATACATCTGCCGCGCCATGGAGCTAGGATGCGACGTCGTCTCGGAAAAACCAATGACCGTCGACGATGAAAAATGCCAGCAGATTATCGACACTGTTAAGAAAACTGGCAAGGACCTCGTCGTAACATTCAATTACCGCTATTCACCCCGCAATACAAAGATCAAAGAGGTCATCAAAAGCGGGCTTATCGGCGATATCAACAGCGTTCACTTCGAATGGGTCCTCGACACACACCACGGAGCTGATTATTTCAGACGCTGGCACCGCGATAAACGCAACAGCGGCGGACTCATGGTGCATAAGTCAACCCATCACTTCGACCTCGTCAACTGGTGGATCGATTCCTTTCCAAAAACCGTCTTCGCTATGGGCGACCTCATGTACTACGGCAAAGCCAACGCCGAAAAACGCGGCATAACCCGGTTTTACAGCAGAGCAAGAAACAGCAAAATAGCCGCGAAAGATCCCTTTGCACTGAAAGTCACCAAAAAAGACGAAACCCTCCTCGGACTCTACTATAACGCCGAGCACGAAGATGGCTACTACCGCGACCAGAACGTCTTCGGCGATGGAATCTCCATAGAGGACAATGTCGGCGTACTCGTCCGCTATGAAAACAAAGCCATACTCACATATTCTCTCAATGCACATTCCCCATGGGAAGGCTACAGAGTAATGTTCAACGGCACCAAGGGCCGCCTCGAATACACCGTGGTCGAAACCTCATATATCAGCGGAGACCACGAGGACTTCAACCAGCCCGGAATGCGGGAACTTCAGAATGACACAAAAAATATGGTCCCCGAAATCCTTTTCAGGCCGCACTGGGGAAAACCGCAGGAAATCACCTATGAACAGGGCTGTAAAGGCGGACACGGCGGCGGCGATGTACGACTCCTCAAAGACATATTTGACGGCGTAGGGAAAGATCCCCTCGGCCATGCGGCCGGTTACATCGATGGCGCTAAGTCCATACTTATAGGAATATCCGCCAATAAGTCAATGGCTACAGGAATGCCGGTCAACGTAAAAGACGTCGTCAAGTTCTAAACAGCCCAAAACTAGATAATGCTGCTTGCTGATGCAGACAGAAAAATCGAGAAGCCCCGGGGGAATTCCCGGGGCTTTTTTATTGATCCTGCTCTGGAACGATGAAATCAATCTCAACAATAAAATAAAATCCATCCCTTGCCTTTTCTAAATATCAAATTACTTTAATAGCTCCTCACTAACAGATGGGGCTGTAGCTCAGTTGGCTAGAGCGATTGGTTCGCAATCAATAGGTCAGGGGTTCGACTCCCCTCAGCTCCACCAGTCTTTTTGAGTTCAAAATCCACTTTCAGCCTTCTTCTGTAGGGGGGGTATGACATTGAGGATAAAAGGAAATAGCTAATATTTATTTCATAAGGAGCCAATTTCAAAAGTATTGGCTTTTGTCTGTTAATAACTCGTTTCCTTGCGCGTCAACGTTATTTTGACACGCCCGGTGCGGCTTTTTCTTGAAAATGCCGCAAAAAACCTAAATTTCCCCAGTACTGCTCCTTTCCCGAATTTTTGGATTTTACGTTTATTGAAACTCTATTCGATTGTATCTGTTTCTAACATAACATGTTGAACAACTGCTTCACTGTCACGGCAATCACGCCGAACATCAGATGGCAAAAAACCTTCAAATGTCCTTTGACGCGCACATGCCGCGCCCCATAATTGTCCTTCAATTCCGAGTTGCCGCGTTCGACCGTCGTACGTTCCCGGTAACGGATTTTCTTCGCCGGATCAAGCTCGATTTTATCACCGCGCCGCTTGTTCGGATCAATCACAGGGACATGCCCAAGCGACTTTGAAAATGCATGAATTTCAGGTGCGTCATAAGCTGAATCGGCCAAGTCATACAGAACCTTTGCGCGCTCATAAGTTATTTGCATCAAAGGAATTGCAACCTGACTATCGTGCGGCGACGCGGACGTAAGTATCGTCGCAAGCGGAACTCCGCCGTCTCCAAGTATCAGATGCAGCTTGTACCCGCACCAGCGCAACGCCGCATTGATG
>MHBG01000040.1 GCA_001804785.1 Lentisphaerae bacterium GWF2_45_14 | reverse complement strand
GCTGTTTTGCCGACTGCGCTACCGCCTGCCTTAAAAAGGCATTTTCGAGCCTGTTTTTGCTTTTCATCACTGTAAAATTGTCAAAGAACACCCGGATTATCAAGCCCAGTAAAAGTATTTTTCATATTGTATATAATAAATATTAGTCATTTCTCTTGCCCTCAAGTCGATCTCCCCTTACAGGGATATGCGCAGTATGGTATCTGGCGACATAAGTCGCTGAGAGTAAACGCCTTGGAAGGAATTGGCGGAGGGGGTGGGATTTGAACCCACGGTAGATTGCTCTACGGCGGTTTTCAAGACCGCTGCCTTAAACCACTCGACCACCCCTCCGGGAAATCGGGAACTATAAAATCGTCTTTAAAAAGATTATTTCAAGTCTGAAATCTGTATATGTAAAGGATTTTTCGGCAGTGTGCATGGGGAGCTTTCCGTTCTCCTCGCAGGAGCTGAAATTGTCTACCAGGCTTCGGTAACATTATAGACCATTTTTTCGGCTAAATCATGGCAGGCCATTTTTATGCCGTTGCGCCGGCCAGTCTCATTGTCGGCCGTAACTTGATAGGTTGTGTAACCTTTGAGTATTCTCTTGGGAATAAGTGGGGTCGCTCGTCCTGGGATTATCACTTGGAATTCACCTTCGATCTCGATAGCCCATTCCGCCGGGCGGTAGGTCATTTCGACGTCTGTCGAATCTTCTCCGATTGAAATTGTCTCAATCTTTTTTATTATGCAGTATATTATACAGTCGGCTTCCTCAAGGCTGACCAGCCTAAGAGAGCCATCCACATTGAATTGCTCAGCAAGCATTCCTCTCATTTCGGCGGATACATTATATTCTATTGTATCGTTCGTAACCGGGGCTATTGCTATGCTTTTTATTTGTGGATGAGCGATGGAGCCCCAGTGGTAACCGCATCCGCTTAGGGAGCTTACAATTAAAAGTGGCATAATGAATGCTGTCCGGCTAAGTATTGACTTTATCTTATTCATTACTGTTGTTTTCCTCTGTTTCGCGTATTTTCTTGATCTCTCCTATCTCCAGGTCTCTTATCGGAAGCAACCACTTGCCGTCACTGTTTTCCGGAGAGACTATTATAGGGGAGACTGTTTTCGGCATCTGAATATTGTCATAAAGCTGGTACTTGAGTTTTTTTGGCGGTTTTTTGTCGGCGGGAACGGGGTTGTACTGTTCATCAATGGAGGCGAGGAGAGATTCTGAATCGTCGGAGATATCGGCGTCAGGATATTTGCGGACGACATCGCTTAAGTATCTTGTGGCAGGTTCATCCCTGCCCATTTTGTGATAAAATTTGGCTAAGTCGTGCATTCTCTCGGCGCTGACGTCATTTATTTTGAGCAATGCCTGATTAACCCAGGCTGTTTCTGGATCATTTTCGTAGTTTTCCTTTATCTGGATCAATACTTCCTTGGCTTCTCTTGCGTATTTGCCATCGCCATCGCCCTTTTCGGAAAGCCTCAGGAGGAGGGATGCCAGTTCAAGCATTGCATATTTATGAGGCCTTGTATTTGGATACATTGATATTGTCTCGCGGAAAGCCTTCAGTGCTTCCTGATTCATGTATTCGTCCATATATATTCGCCCAAGCCTTAATCTGGCGTCTGGTGCCCGTCTTGCGAAGGGGCCGCGTTTCAATGCCTTTTCATAAACTTCGCGGGTCCTGTCCTTATCTTTTCCGAGCGGTATCCAGTTGAAGAGATTATCACGTTCGCCTTCATAGAACTTATCGCCGAGTTCGAATTCCCTGTCAACAGTTTTTGCATAATCGACATGGGTGGGGTAGCTGCTCAGAAGCTTCTCCAGCATCTGGAATTCCTTGTACTTTAACCCACCCTTCCGGTAGGCCTCGGCGGCGAGCTTGATCGACTTGGCCTTCAGAAAGGTCTCGTCGGCAAAAAGCTTGGCATCAATAAAGTAGCCGGCGGCGGAGCTGTAGTCAGCGCTCTTCATTTTTTCAAGCCCGGACTGAATGGCTTCGTTAGCCTGTTTATTATCGGCATGGAGGGCGAAAGCTACGGCAAGCAGAAGGACGGCAAAAACACGACGCGTAAAAATATGCATATTCTTAAACAATATCATCCCTCAAATGCCTTTTCTGTTAAAATGGACACCTAATCTACAACCTCAGAGGCAATATGCCAAACTTTCACATAAGTTTGAGGCCGGGAAGGTCCTGAATATCGACCAGACCGGCCACGCGGCCATCTTTGTCAAGCACTATTATGTCGTCTATCTTTCTCGACTGGATTATTTTCAATACTTCAACCGCAAGCTGGTCGGCAGATACCGAGGCGGGATTTTTGGTCATCACGGTCGAAACCGGCTTTTCCAGGATTGCAAGATCATTTTCGACATGACGCCTGAAATCGCCGTCCGTAAAAATTCCGAGCAGGTGGCGGTCGGAATCGACCACTATTGCGGAGCCGCTGCGCGCCTTCGTCATCCTGAGAAGACAGTCCTTGACACTTTCGTCGGGTTTGCTTACCGCGAGCCTGTCGCCAGTTCTCATCATGTCCGAAACTTTGAGTGTTACGGCGCGTCCGATGGCGCCCCCCGGATGGAGCCGTCCGTAGTCCTCCTTCGTAAAACCTCTGAGTTCAAGAAGTGTTATTGCAAGAGCGTCGCCCATTGCGAGGAGCGCTGAGGTCGACGTTGTTGGTGCGAGATTGAAGGGGCATGCCTCTTGTGAGACTCTCATGCTGACAAATATATCGCTGTGTTTAACAAGTACCGAATCCTCGAATCCCGTTATTGCAACTATGGGAACTCCGAGGCGTTTTGCCGAGGGTAATATGGCAAGAAGTTCATCGGTTTCGCCGCTGTAGCTTAAAGCAATCAGTATGTCTTTTTTCTGTAGTATGCCTAGGTCGCCATGGAGTGCCTCCACGGGGTGCATGAATACCGTTGGAGAACCGGTGCTGGCCAATGTCGCGGCGATCTTCTGTCCGATGTGTCCGCTTTTCCCCACGCCGCTCAGGACTATTTTCCCGCCGCCGTCAAGAATTTCGATACATTTCAACGCTAACTTTACGAACTCATCGCCAAGCTGTGATTTTACTTCGCATAAGCCCTCTATCTCGATATCAAAAACTTTTCTGGCCTTTTCCAGTACGACGGCCGGTTCTATAATGTTTTTCACTTCCTGCGTTCCTGTTTCTTTTAAATATATCAGGGGAATATAACTCCTGAAAAGCACTTTGTAAAAGAGGAAAGAAAAAGGAGCGCCGTAAAGTGCCCCTTTTAATTGCTTTGTAATGGTTTAGTGCGCTTAGCCCTGAGCTGGGGAGTACTTTTAAATCAAAGATTGGTGTAAAAGCTCCGAATAATCATATAACGTTTCTGCGCGAATTATAGAAGTTCACCTTTTTTCTTGTTTTTAGTTTAGGAGGCTTTTACACTTATTCGGTCTCTCCAACTTTCGGGGCCAGGCGCATCCCCAAGAAAACAAATGGAAGGTTTTTACTTATAGTACTCAATAATCTTTTCTTTTGTTTTAGCCAGCGTCTGAACCGCAATTTCGGCAGTTGGTTCGTAAATCTCTGAAATCATCGGAACAATTAAGTTTTTTTCTTTCAGCTTTTTGACAATTTGTTCCAAATTCAGGCACAATCCGTACTCAAAGGAACGATGGGCGATGCCGCGAATAGGGACTTCCGCCCAGTTGATAACATTGTGGATGTGCATTTCAATCAGGCGGGGCCCCAGGAAGTCGATCCAGTTCAGAATTGTCTGGGTATCGCCTCGGCCTTCCGGTGCAAATTTGTTTCGGTCCATGACCGCATGGCCTGTGTCGAGGAGAATACCAAAATTTTTATTGGTAATTTCCACTAAATATTTTTCGTCAAAATTTTCGTAAGCTAATTTTATTCCGGCAGACTCCGCTTTTTCCATAATACTGTTTATGAATTCTACGTTTTTGTCCCTTGCATAGGCAGGCGGAACAACTGAATTAGAGGGTCTTCCTTCATGATATGTCATCCATTTAGCGTCTAAATCGATGGCCAGGTCCAACGCTTCGCGATACTGCCGTTGCGATTCCTCGCGAATGCCGGGATTGATTGCGGCAATATTTACATCTGACGGGGTGCCGTGGATTACCAGATTCTTAATATGACTAAGCTCTTTCTTGAGCTTGATGCGATCAGCCTTTGAGAAAGTGCGCGGCCATATGCCGGCATGCGGGATCATCCAGGGGTTGCCGACGGCGGCGTCAAAATCCCCCAAGTGTATTTCCATACAGGTCAAGCCATACTTCCTGGTAAGTTCTACTGCTTCTCCAATATCAACTCCGGTCATGACATTCGTGGATATCCCGACATAATCTTCAATAGAATTCGTCTGCATTTTTTGTCCTTTTTAGAAATATACATAAAACTCAGAACTCGACATTGCCCTCGGTGTATTATTTCCGGTGCGCTAATACTATATATACATGCTGAAGTTTCTATAATCAATAAATCCCGGCTGAAAAGGGTAAGAAAAGTAAATAAAACCATAGTTGGCGTTTGATATTCTACAAAAAAGCCTCACGACAAAACCACATTTCCGATTCCATTGGAAGGAAAAATTCGGTCATGAACAGGACGATTTTTTTTGCAGCTGCCATCATTTTTGATTTTTGGATTTGCCACCAGGTGAATTTAAAAGAAACAACGGCTCTGCAAAACAGGGAGCAGAGTCGCGGAGATGGTTTTTAAATCAGAGGAGTTCGCAAATCCACTGGAATGCAATATCGCTCATGCCAGGAAGTCCCTCATGCCCGAAATCCGGATATATGACAAGGTCTTTAGGCGAAGATATTTTGTTGTACGCCGCAAATTGCGAGGACGGCGGACAGACTTCATCAATAAGGCCGACAGCCATCCTTATTTCACCCTTTATCCTCGGGGCAAGGAACTGCACGTCGATGTAACCAAGGCGGGTAAAAATATCCTCCTCCTTCTCATGGCGCGGATCAAAGTGCCGGAAATACTCACGGAGCTCTCTGTAGGCGTTCTTGTCAAGGTCCATGTCCCACACCCTCTTGTAATCACAGAGAAACGGAAAATTAGCGACCGCCCTCGCAATGCGGGGTTCGAGTGCGGCACAGGCCAAGGTAAGTCCTCCGCCCTGAGAGCCGCCCATTGCGGCGACGCGAGCCGAATCGACCTCCTTCATATTCATCAGAATACCTGCAGCCTGCGCAGTATCGAGAAAGGTATTCCTGAAATAAAGCTTTTCAGGCGAGTCTTCCTGAAGCCCCCTTATTATATGGCCGTGGAGAGTATTGCCTTTTACTGAAATTTTGTCTTCGGATGACCCGGCTTGACCGCGGCAGTCAAGCGCAAGTACGGAAAACCCGGCTGACACATAATTCAGTTTTTCCGACCAGTCCCCTGAGCTTCCGCTGTAGCCATGAAAAAGGACTATTCCTGGATGCGGCCCGGGCTTATCGGTGGGCCTGAGATATTTTGCATGAATGCGGCAGTCGCCCGTGCCGGTAAAATAAAGGTCGAAACATTCGGCGGAAGGCGATTTGAACTTTGCAGGAACGAGTTCGATGTTAGGATCTATTGACTTCATTTCGCACAGAGATTTGTCCCAGAATTCATCGAAGTCGGCGGGTCTCGGGGTTCTTCCCTGGTATTTCTTCAGTTCGGCAAGCGGCATATCGAGTACAGGCATGGCAGTCTCCTTAATTATTCACGAACCATTGAGAAGAAGATATTCTATCTGTAAAACGCCAATCTGTCAATGTGTTTTTATTGAGAAAAGTGAATATAATATTGGAAGGCAGTCGTGCTATGCTACAGCGCTGGAAAGAGCGTCTGGATGGACCCGCTTTATTTACCCTCTTCTCCATGCTGAGGGCGTATTATGGAGGACGTTCGTTTCAGAAATTCAGTGAGCAGTTTTGCCTCATCATAATTTGATGTTGTCGCCAGTCGCTGTACCGTTGTCCAGCGGGCAGCCCTCACTATCTGTCTGAAATTGCCCATCGTATGATGCAATGTTCCTCCCATTATCCGAAGCTTCCTGCCTGCCAGATTAGACGTGTTTTCCTGTTTTTCTGAATCCAAGTCAGAGTCTATCAAGGCGGCTACTTCCTTTGTTATATTTGAAAAATCTTCAGGTGTTTTGAATACCGGGAATTTCTTTTTCCAGAGGGTGGGGATTTGTGAAATACTTTCTGCAAGCTTCCCACAAATCGGTTTTAGTGCCGGATTCTGAGTGGACTCGGCAGATAACCATTTTTCAGTGTCAGCCTCCCAATCCCGATATTCCTTGGTACGTTCATTGAGAAAGACGATAAACTCATTCATGCCTTTAAGAATGGCCGTGATTTTTTTCTGCTCTTCCTTTTGTTTTTCATCTTTAAATATCCGCTCAATATCTGCCGTACCGCTACAGATGCCATGTCCTCGGCCTACACTAATATGCCTCAGCGCAAGTAGCTTATCATTAGGAAGGAGCTTGCTGAGTGCAGGAATAGGCAATATATTATTGTCTTTATCATCGGAGTTCAGCGCGTAGATTACCTGCGGTCTGCCGGTGTTCACCTGTATTTCATTTTTTGCAAAAATCATTTCCCGCATAAATGCCTCGCCGTTCTTAATATAGGCCGGATATGAAAATCTTCCGTTAACCTGTTCGTAACCGTCCCATGAGTCAGTTTTTATTACACTAAGCCCGGACATAAGGCGGAAGTACTCTTTTTGCAATACGATTTTAGCATCAGGAATCGGCATTGATTCATCGATAAACATACCTTTGTCCCAACGATTTATTATATTGTAGTTTATAAGCCATTTTGCATTGAAAGGGACTTTCCACGATATTTTTTCAAAGGCAAGGCTTTTATTTTTTTTCTGGATTTTGTGCCAGATACCTTCTGCGGAGGGAACGCCCAACTGTAATGTGTTTCTACCTTTGAATTCAATCCGGCAGTAATCATAGTTTTTTCCGGCAGCCTTTTCTAATCGACCGCTGAAAACATTGTCGGCATCAAGCCAGGCACACGTTAGCATGGCCCGGCCATTATCCAGAAGATGGGCAAGCAGATGAAAGTCTGGGAATATCCGTCCGCCGTTTTCATCGGCATTTTCCATGAAAAAAATATAATTATCGCTCAATGTGTCCGGGACAATCATTATTTGACTTTCAAATTTTGCTAGGAAAACATTTTCTTGTTCTGCCGGGCAGTCAAAAGCCAGCTCAAGATAGGGGGAATCTGAACGTAAGATAAAGCGGAGAGTCGAATTTTTGCCGTAAACGACTTTGATTATAGAGGCATCGGCCGCCTTCTCCAAAACCGCGTTTTCCATAGTGGTATTGACGATATTCAATTCGGCGCCTCGTACTTTCTGCCCGTCAAGAAAATACGAAAGCAATCCCTTGCCATTATCCACTTCCAGAATAATTTTATCATTAGCAATTTCTATTGTCTTTCCGTCAATGGCGCACAAAAGGAAACACACAACTATACCTACTATTTTAGAGGCTCGGCGAAATGAAGAGGAGTTTCCTCTTTCCAATTTTGTTCTCATAACATCTCCACCTTTTATTCATTTTTATGCTAAAATAAAAAAAACTGATTAGATTCATTGCGGGGCAGAATTTCTAATTTTTTGACAGATTTCAATAGTTTTCATAGAATCATGCGGCATGCATTTTTCGGGTTTCTTCCGCGATTCAATACAATTGGAAAAATAGTTGAGTTCATTGGAATATAAGTCACCGCTGATATTTACAAGCTCCGGGCCGCTGTCCGTTCCGATGTGAATTACGCCGGGTTGCAATGAGTTAAAACGTATACTTCCGCATTCAAATGTCGCCGCATATTCAGAGGCAAATACGGAATGCCTGTGGAGGAAACCGCCCTTGATACTTACCTTTGTATTGTCATTATTGTAACCGAAGCACAATTCCCAATACTCATCAGATTTGAGATTAATCTTGATATCGTCGGAGTTACCCAAGCATGAATTCACAAAATCTATGTCATGTATAAGCATGTCAAGCAATGAGCCGCCGCATGTTTTTTTAATTTTCTCATCCTGCCAGACGCCCCAGGTCGGTTCGCCGCCCATCCGGGTAGTCGAAAGCAGCTTCAACCTGCCGTAGCGCCTGTCTTTTATACAGTCAGCCAAGAATTCCCACGCCGGCGCAAAACGTATGCAATGCGCAACCATAAGAATTTTATTTTTCTCATTTGCAAGATCGATTAACTCCTGACACTGTTCTATTTCGGGACAGAACGGCTTTTCCAGTAAAACATCGAGATCTAAAGTCAATGCTTTTTTTGCCAATTCATAATGCATAAATAGCGGAACACATATTGATACCGCATCCGGCTTGTCCTTGGCCACGCATTCCTCAAGGCTCTTATAAACAGGGACTTGCTTCAATCGCTCTACGGGCAGGTCTAAGCTGCCGCTATTCCCTGTTTTTTCAATGCCGTCAAAAATATTCTTCCTGTTGTCAATTATCGCACAAAGTTCCAGCGTCTCATTTAAAAGAATATTTTTGGCGTGAACAACTCCCATGAACCCGAACCCTATCACCGCCATCTTTTTTTTCATTTCACATTGTCCCAGTTAAAGATTATGCCCATATCTGTAGAACGATCTTTCAGTAAATCCTGATAAACTTCAGGGGCTTTAGTATAATCCAGGTTTCTGCTGATTAATCGTTCTATATCCAGCTCTCCGTGCGCAATCATATCAAAGAAAAGCTCAACATGGCGTTCCATTGTCCAAGGACTATCCGCCTGTGCATGAGAAGGATGGGAAAAATTATGGCAACCTATGATAGTGTAGCTGGGCCATGCGCAATAATCCTGAAAATCGAAAGTCACTTTTTGCCGGGGACTGCTCAAGAGTAGCATTCTGCCCTTTTCCCTTAACACCGAAAGTTCTTTTTCTATCAATGTAGCATTACCGGTAACTTCAAAAACCACATCAGCCAAACGCCCGTGATTGTGTTTCTTTATCGTCTCCAGAACATCCTGTTCTTTGGGATTGATGCCGATAACGGCCGAATCTTTCGGCAAATAACTGAGGCGGTCAGCGGATAGATCGACAGCAAAAACCGGAGCGGCTCCGCACTTCCGGCAGAATCTTACGGCGAACTGCCCCAGCAGTCCAAGTCCGTAAACGACGGCGCATTCGCCCCACTGAACCTTTGAGCCGCGAATGCCGTTCATAACAATTTGGGGAATGGTAAAAAAAACAGCAAGGTCGTCAGGAATGCAGGACGGAACATCATAGTATCCGACTTTGCCGGAAGCCTTGTCCGCGGAATTGGAATTATGACCTTTAACTATTACATAAGCTGAATGAGCGCCTCCAGTCGCAAGGCGCTTGCCGACTAGTGACTTGTCTATACTGCTCCCGACCTCAACGACAGTCCCGATATTGTTATAGCCGGGGTAATAGGGGCAACTAAAGAATTTTTCCCAATTGGACCCCGCCGGAAAGTCCCCGCTGAATGCTGTCATTTCCGTCCCGATGCTAATCATTGTCCTTGATGATTTTATCAGTATTTCATCCGGACCGGGGCAGGGGATCTCACGTTCTTCGATGACTGCTTTTCTGGGTTCCGGAAAGATTATAGTTGGATTCTTTTTCACCATTACACCTGCTTTATTTAAAAATTGCCTTGATTCATCCTGCCATTATTGTACATTAACAAAAAAGAGTAATCTCCCTTAAAAAAATCAAAAAATATGCAAAAAACGTCAAATAGCGCGGTTTCGGGATTTTTTGATCCGATTAATTTCTCTAAAGATTTTCCCATAACACGGCCTTGCTTTAAAATACCACCGACGCTGGCACATGTCCATAATTGTTTTGAAATCGGGCTGTGCCGGGCCGGAGCGGGAATCTTTATTGTAGAAGATAAGGTTTTTTCCTGTCTGCCTGGAGACGTAATCTTTATCAATAACCGTGAATTTCATGCTCTGAAAAACGCTTCGCCTTTCAATTCCGACTGGAAATTCATCAATCTTGATCCCGCCGCTCTTCTCGCGGGCTGGATTCCACCCGAAGAAAATGCCTTGGACATTTCCCGTTTAAGCGGGAGAGCCTTTACGAATGTTGTCAGGGAAAAGGAACATCCGGACATAGTTTTTATTGTACGCAAACTGGTAGATGAACTCGAAAAGAAAGAAAAAGCTTATCGTTCATTGGTCCGTTCGCTGGTCTGGACACTCCTTATTATGCTGCAACGCCTGGTGCCGGAAAAAAATCGGGAGGAAGAAAAAAAGCCTGCCGAAATTCAAAGAATCTATCCAGCACTGCAATATTTATCCACACATTATTCCGAAAGTCTGGACATTTCGAGGCTGGCTGATATGTGTCACTGTAGTCTCTCCACTTTCCGGCGGACATTTCAACGCGGCCTGGGCTGTCTGCCGCTTGACTATGTTAATGATTTTCGCTTAAAGGTTGCAACAACAATGCTGTCCGCTACAGACCAGTCGATTCTGGAAATCGCGACGGAGGCCGGATTCTCGACGCAGTCAAATTTCAACCGTCTTTTCAAAGCCAAATTCAAGCAGTCCCCCCGCGATTATCGGAAAAATCGCAGTATATGCGGCATTTTATGAGGGGGAGATAAGGATAAGTATTTAGTGAGACTCATTCTTCCTTCAAAAAACCGTTCCAGTCTCCCCATAGGCGGGTAAGCGCGTTTGACGGTATCCAGCCTTCGACGTTGCCCGATCTCACTCTTGCCCAGTCAAGGCGCTGCTCTATTATTTTCACGTCTTCGCCGCCCTTTAGCGGAATATCTGATGCTTCCGCATTTTCTGAAGGTAACACATATAGCGGCGTACTGCTTTTTATAATCACGGCATTTTCAGGGTTGTACGTTCCAGATTGCTGTGAGAGAATTGCCGCTAATGCGATGATTATTCCTGCTGTCGGTATCGCCAGTGCGGCAACGAGTCTTGATGTCGAAAGCCGCTTCCTGAAAAGAAGCACGATTCCGCAAGCCGCCCAGCATAGTGCCGCCAGCATCAGCCAATTGTCCGGGCGCAGGCTGTCCCTGATGGCAACGATAAGCTCCTGCGGATTCTGGGCCGGCCCGGCAATTGGAAGAAAGAGCTTGCGTTTTACAAAATTCAGATTCTCCTGTATGTCTGTATCTCTGGGCTCCAGCCTGAGAGCTCTTTCGTAGCAGACCAGGGCCCTCGGGTAATCACTCTGGCGACTGTAGCAATTTCCAAGATTGTAAAGCATTACAGGCGAGGGCGATGAGGTGTTTATCCTTGACGTGAAGAATGCCGCAGCCTTTTCCAGTTCCCCCTTATCATATGCAGCTATTGCTTCATCAAGATTTACTGCACTTTTTTTCACTTCTCCTGCCTGTACTGAGAATCCCGCAAGCATGAGCAGCGCAACAACCGCATATGACTTGAGCGCGGCGAGCAGTTTTTTCTTCATTTCTTTTTTGTCTGTGCTTGACCCTCCCGGCATGTAACGCATGTGTCCCGCGGTTCTAAGACTCGATGCAATGTCCTCATTCTCAATTTTTTCAACGAGTTCAGACGCGCTTGTTCCGGGCGGAAGACCTTTAAGATCATTCAGGTATGGCACAACATCCGTCAGGACGACATGCTCGAAGTCAGCATCTTCCGCATTTTTGAGCTTCTTTAGCATTTTTCCTTTTCCCGCAATAGCGTCAAGTTTTCTACAGAGCAGGGGATCGCTGTTGAACTTGGCATTTCTTGCCATCCTCAGTTCATTCAATAGGACCATGAGCGGTGCCGAAATGAGAAGGATTATCACCATAATGATATTGTTTTTCCAGAGCGGAACGTCAAGCTGTGCCCCGTCATTTTTTTTAAGGTAGAATATCGTGTTCATCGATTTTTTCTGTTTCCCTTGCTGCGCCTGTGCCGAGGACGCTTCCCCCAGAGACGGCCCCGAATCAGCATAAACCTGTATTTGCGAAGAGGTTCCTTCTCCTTTTTTAACAGTAATCTCTTTTTTGAAATTCAATGTCTCATATTTACCCTTTTCCGTCGAGAATGTCGAAAAATCAATGTCAATATTGTCCTTGCCTTCCTTCAACGGGATAATGACATAGCGGATGGTTGCTCTTTGTACTGCCGCTGTCGTATTCGCGCCTTTTTCAACTTCCGGAGGATAAACTCTGAATTTCTCAAGTTTGAGCTCAGGTGCCTTCAATGTTTCGACGGTGCCAATCCCGTCAACATTCAGCGAAAGCGTTATCGGTTCGCCCGTTTTGTATGGTGGTTTTGACAGTTGCCCACTCATTTTCCATTCGCCTGTGAGTCCAGTGAACAGCGCTTTGCCGCCATGTGGCGGAATGGGTTTTATTTCCAGTCCCTTCAATTGTGCGCTGACTGGACGGTTTATTGTCTTGAAACGGTTGAACGGATCCATCATCCCGAAGAAATCGTCATCGTCATCCAGTGATTTTCTCCGTTGGCGCGGCACTCGTATCTGGCATTCGTCCGCAACATTAAGGCTTATTTCTCCATCTGCTATAGCCCTGAATGCCGACGGAAACGCAAAAACATCAAAGAGGCGGCCTTTGATTTCCTCCTGGAACTGCCTTGGCCCCCCAAAATTAGAACATTCTTTATTTATTTTGCTGTAATCCTTGAATACGGCACTGCCATCCGATGATGCGGAGGGCCACGTTATCTGCATGTTTATCTCATGATACTTGTATATCCTGAACTCAAAATTGATTTCCTCGCCAACATAAAAACTTTTTTTGTCCGAAAATAAAAGAATTTTCGCGAAAACAAGATCATCCAGTCCCGCCGTCCCACCGTCCTTGCCGGAACCGCCACCCTCATCCGGCGCTATTCGGAACTTTCTCTCATACGCCTTGAACTCCATTGGCTCTGATTCAAAGGTTTTTCCACCGACAGAGATAACTAGGGACGGTATTGTGTACGTCCCCTCTTTTGCCGGTATGAGAGAGTAAACAGTTTCGGCCTGAACTGTTTTCTTATAGTTTATTATACTTGTACTGAGGCTGGTATTGCTGCCTTTCAGCCATGAGATGTTTTCAATCTCGGGAAACTGTTTTATCAATGGATGGTCGCTGCTCGAAACCAGTCTGAGCTGGACGGGTTCACCTACTATCGCCGGATTCGGATATAAAGATATTTCCGCAGGGTTCTCGGCGGAGAGGCGCGACAACGGTGCCAACAGTATCAGAAACGCTGTCATGTATTTCGCAAACATTTTTCCTTCGTCCTCCTTAAATATTGCCCGTGTTGCCTGCTACCAGTCTTTTTCCGGGCCTTCCTGCTGATAATGTTTCTTCTGATATTCTTTTATCGCATCGCGCAGGTTCTTTTCCTGTCCCGCCATAAGTTCAAGAAGCGCCTCGGCCTGCTCGGGATCTATTGCTTTTTCCTTATCTTTTGCCGCCGCCTTTGCCGCATTATCTTTTTTCTCAGAAAGCTTTTTGTCGGGGCGTTGACCCTTCTGATCTTTTTCCCCGTTCTTGTCCTTATTGTCTTCCTGTTTGTCCTGGGGGTTTTTGTCGCCGTCTTTCTGCTTATCCTTATCGCCTTTTTGGTCTTTGTTCTTCTTATTGTCTTTATTATCATTGTTATCTTTGTTATCTTTCTGCTGATCTTGCTTGTCTTGTTGCGGCTGACCTAATTTCTCAAGTGCTTTATCTATATGCTTTTCTGCTTCTTTGCCCTTGTTTTCTGCAGCTTTTTCCTTAGCTTTTTTAAGTTCTTCCTGTGCTTCTTTTGCGGAGTCTGACATGTTTTTCTGTCCCATGTCATCCGCTTTTTTCTTCATTTCGTCAACAGCTTTCTGTGCTTCGTTTCTTGCCTGATCCGCCTTGTCTTGCTTCTGTTCTTTCTGCTTATTATCTTTGTTCTGCTGCTTGTCCTGATTGGCTTTCTTCTGTTCGTCTTTTGCCTGCTGTGTTTTTTTCTGTGCTTCTTTCTGCTGTTTCTTAAGTTCTTCTATTTTCTTTTTCAGATTTTCGGCGTTTGCCCTGTCATTTAGAAGCTTCTGCTGGTTTGAAAGGAGGCCGGAGGCCGATGATTCCACTGCTTTTTTCCCTTCATCCTTTTTTATCGCGAGTTTTTCGGAACTCATGGCCTGACGGTAGAACTCCTCGGATTTATCGAGTTCTTTCAATGCGGAATCTATATTTTTCAGTGCGCCGTCCAGGTCCTGCTTCTTTACCATTTCGAGCGATTGCGCGAGTACGTTTCTCGATTTATAGTGCTGGATGACTCCGAGGTTCTGACACGCCTTTGCTCGTATATCCTGGCGTGTCGCAGCCTCATTAATCGCTTGCTGATAAAGCTTTACCGCCGCTTCAGGCGATTTTTCATGAAGCTCACGCGCTTTATTGAATATTTCGTCAACGCCTTTCAATACTTCTTTATCTTTAGTTTCGTCTTTATCTTTTGCCGCGAGTTTTTCCGCGTCAGGAGCAATGGAAAGAGGCAACTCTTTTTTTTCTGTGGCATTTTCGGCAGAAGAGGAGAATGGAATTAAAAACGGGATTAGTAAGAGGAGCGCCGCCGCTGCTGGAATTCCCTTGGGACTACGTTGCGTTTTCTTCTTTTCCGGAATCATGAACCATATTAAAATGAGTACAATAGCCGCTACTAACGGGATGTGAAAACGCTCAATCGGTTTGGAGTGTATGCCTCCGTCAAGGTCCTTCGGGACGAGCGCTCTGATCCTGTTGATGACTATATCGGTTCCCGGTGCCGTAACGGTTGACCTTACATAGACTCCACCCGTTCCGAGCGCAAGCGCGCTTAACTGTTTTTCATTGAGTGCGCTTTTGACAAGCTCGCCTGATGAGTCCCGCATGAACGATGTTTTTCCATCTTCGCCTTTTACAGGTATCAGTCCGGGTTTTGATGGGTCTCCCACCCCGGCGATGAATAACGGTATTTTTCTTGTTTTTAAAAAATCGATTACCGACGCACTGTTGCCGGTGAGTTCGCCGCCGTCACTTATCAATACGACGGCTCGGTGTCCGCCTTCGGCAGCGTTGAATGCCTTCAGCGCGGTTTCGAGGGCGGCCTGAATATTGGTGCCGCCCATTGCCGCGCTTCCGGGTTCTATCTCATTCAGTACCTGATTGAAACTGGTTATATCCGTTGTGAGCGGGCAGTCGAGCGAGGCTGTCCCTGCGAACGCTATCAAACCGAACCTGTCGCCGGGTGATGACTTTACTATCTGGCGCGCGAACCATTTTGCGTGATCAATTCTTGACGGCTGTACATCCTTTGACAACATGCTCTTGGAAACGTCGAGCGCGAAAAGTATGTCTCTTCCTTTGCTTGTGAACGGCATCATTCTCATTCCCCAGTACGGGCGCGCTATGGACAAAACAATCAGCATCATCGCAAGGCCAAGTATGATGAAGCGAATGAAACGCGCGCGCTTCGAAAGCGTGCTGAACGATTCATCACATGCACGTGTTCCCAGAACCGCAGAGAGGACTCTCATTCTTCGCATTTTTACGTTAAAATAAAGGAAAAACAAGAGGGGCACCAGCCATGCCAGATGCCACAGAGCTGCGGGATTTAGAAAACTCATAGCGAAGACCTCGTTATTTTGTTTTTTGCACTTCTTTAATTCCTTTTCGACAGGGTATTTTCTTAAATGTTCCCTCACTTTTAAAGAATAGCAAATAAAAAAAGGCGGGTTTTTACGCCCGCCTTGCAAATTTCAGACTTTCAGTAGAGGATCAGAGATTGATCTTCACTTTGAGAGCTTCTTTTTCCTTTTCAATCGCCGCATTTACAGCTTCCTGTATCTTGGCACTCTTGATTTGCTGCTCAATTGTAGCCTTGGCTTCTTCGAACGGGATGGCCCTTGCCACCTTTTTGTCGGTAACCTTTATTATGTGGTAACCATATTGGGTTTCGACAATGCCGCTGATTTTTCCGGGCTCAAGTGCGAAAGCTGCGTCTTCGAATTCCTTGACCATTCCGCCTTTCGGGAAGTAGCCGAGGTCGCCTTTGGCTCTTTTGCCACTTGGGCAGGCACTTTCTTCTGCGGCGAGTTCTTCAAAAAGCTTGTCGTTGCCAGTGATTTTTGCCAGAATTTCTTCGGCTTTCTTTCTTGCCGCAACCTTTGATTCGGGTTTGTCGTCGGCAGGTCTGATGAGGATATGAGAGGCCTTTATCTGTTCCGGTTCGTTATACTTATCTTTGTTCTCTTCATAGAATTTTTTGGCTTCTTTTTCATCGACCTTGATTTTGGAGATAATATTTTCTTCGACCCATTTCTGAACGGCTATGCCTTCCTGGGCCTTTTTGTCAGCCGACATCTTTTTCTTGTAGTCGGTCATTGTCATATTCTGGGCTTTAAGCTGCTCCGTGAAGGCTTCAATCTGTTCCTTCGGGGCAGATGCGAGCATTTTATCAAATTCTTTTTCCACGAGTTCGGCGCTGGGCGTGAAGCCGCCTTTTGCCGCAAGTTCCTGAAGTATCATAAATTTCACCATTTCGTTAACAATTTGAGGAGCTGCGGATTTCAGCATCTCGGGATTGAGTGCCCCCATCTGCATCGGAGATTTTGAGAAGTTTTCTTCCATGTCCTTTACGAACTGCTCTTTTGTTATGGTCTTATCGCCGATAGTCGCAATCACGGCCGGGAGAAAGTCCCATTTTGTCTTTTCATCGACTTTTGCCGCCGTTGCAGGTGTGGCTGCTTCGACCTTTGCTTCCGTGCCCTTCGCCGGTTCCTGTGCTTTCGCCTCTTCCGCATCTACCGTCGCTACCGTCGCGAAAATGCTTAATCCGGCTGTAATTGCCGCCAGTTTCTTTCTCATTTTGACTATCCTTTCTTTATGGTTTATAAGCTCAAAACGCGTTTATAGACAACATGAGAAGGCTTTTTGTTCCATCTTTTCCTGAATTCGTCCGGAAAATCTTTTTTACAAGAACCCCTCAACCTTGATATAAAGCGAACTAACCATATATTAAGACTTCCGTTATTCAAGTCTGAAAGGGAGATAATTATTAATATTCCGTTAAAAGCTGTTATTGCTCCGTTGGCACTCTTTTTCCTCTTTCTAATGCTTTATGTAGCACCTTTGGGGCAACGACCGCTTTTTGTTCCTGACGAGACACGCTACGCCGAAGTTCCCAGAGAGATGATAAGCACATCTTCCTGGACTGCTCCGAAGCTCGACGGTTTCAGATATTTTGAGAAACCCGTCCTGGGCTACTGGCTCAACGGCGTGTCAATAAAGGCGTTTGGAGAAAACGCATTTGCCGCCAGACTGCCTTCCGCGCTCGCCGTCGGGCTTGCTGCTTTCCTCGTATATCTTCTGGCTCGCAAGTATGGATGCAAGGAACACCGTCCATGGCTTGCTTCTTTGATATTTATGACTTTTGCCGAAGTATACGGAATCGGCACTTTCAGCGTTCTGGATTCCTCATTTTCCTTATTTATAAGCGCCGGACTGACGGCTTACTATTTTGCGGCCGACCGGAATTCCGCGGCATGGAATAAAATCCTCTTTCTGGCAATCTTTGGCGTGGCCTGCGGGCTGGGCTTTCTGACGAAGGGTTTCCTTGCCTTTGTTATTCCGGCCAGTGTGATAGTACCCTTTATGTTGCTGGAAAAAAGATGGAAAGAACTCTTCTTCTATCATCCCTGGATACCGATTCTGACGGCCCTTCTCACTGTTCTTCCCTGGGGAATTGCCGTACACTTTAAAGAACCTGATTTCTGGAATTATTTTTTCTACGAGGAGCACATAAAAAGATTTTTTTCAGCGGACGGACCAAAGCATCCCGAGCCTTTTTTCTTTTTCATTCCGGTGATTATGGCGGGTGCACTCCCCTGGACTTTCGCGTCTGTCGCCTCCTTCACGGGCATGAAGAAAGGCTTTTATAAGGAGAGTTTCACCAAGTATCTTCTATGCTGGCTAGTTGTTCCTTTCATTTTCTTTTCAATTTCGCGCGGGAAACTTGCGACATATATCCTTCCGTGCTTTCCTCCGTTGGCTATCATCCTTTCAATCGGCTTGCAAAGATATTTCGCCCAAGGCTGGCGGAATGCGTTTGACAGGGCGCTTCTGCCGCTCGGGGTTATAACCGGACTTATTGCGCCGGGGCTTCTTATTGCGCGGATCTGGGGAGTTCCGTACGGGAAGGGCGAGAATGTTTCGCTTGTCCTTGCTTTTCTCGCCTTTGGATTTTGGTCGCTGATGATATTCCTTTCAATCAAGTCTCAAAACGTACAGAAGAAGCTGCTCTTTTTTGCGGCAGGCCCGCTTCTCATGATGTTCCTCTGCCACTTTTGTATTCCTGACTTTGTTTTGCGAAAGAAGGCGCCCGAGTCGCTTTTCTTAAGGAACGCGGCGCGGGCCGCGGGCGATGTTCCTATGGTTGCCTATTCGAGTCTTGCCGGAGCCGGAGCATGGTACTTTAAACGCGATGATATATACATCCTTCACAAGGAGGGCGAGTTTCACTACGGACTCCAGTATCCCGATTCGACGCATCGGCTTCTGAGCTTCAAGGATTTCGATAAGTTCATCAAGAAGCACTCGCGCGTGGTCCTCCTTATGGAGCACAAAGACAAGCGCGAGGAGTTCGTCCCTGAGGGGAAATTTGAAGATTCCGAGGGCGAGATATATTTTATAGAGTTTGAAAATCCAAGATAATAACAAGGGGGGATTATGTTTAGAAACTTCGCCGTAAAATCATTTGCGGTGGCAGCTCTGCTGTCAATGAATCTGCTTAACGCTGGTCAGCCGGAAAAGAACAGCTTCAAGGAAACAACATCGCTGCTTGATGCCGGAGGTCCCTTCTATTTGTACTACAGCTCCGAAAGGATCGTTGCTTCACTTGATGAAAAAATCAATGCCGTCCGCGACTTGTGTATCGCGAGTCTTCCTCAGGGGGAGGCGGCTCAGAAGGAGCTTATCGCCAAATATTTTTCGTTTGCGTCCAATCTGATGAAAGGGAGCGGAGTTTCCGAGATTAGCGGTGCAGGCGCGAGTTCCATATCGCGCGAAGGTGACTTGTACAGTAATAAATTCTTCATGCACCACTACAAAGAAAAAAATAAAGGGTTACTCTGGAGGCTTTTCGGTGCCGCCCCGCATTCCCTTAATGACGAGCTGGGACTGCTTCCGGCCGACACCGCATACGGCGAGTTTTTTGACTTTGACGCGCGGCTTCTCTGGAACTTCCTGAAGAGCGAGTCGGAAAAGTCAGGCATTGATAAATTGAAAAAGGTATTTGCCGACTTTGAAACGACCCTCAAAAATAAAGACGTCGATCTTGAAAAACTTCTCGAATCCTGTGACGGGCGCTTCGGTCAGATAGTTACGCTCAAGCCGGACCGTATGAGCGTAATCCCTGTCGGAATAAATAAGTTCGTCCAGATTCCGCAGCCGGGGATAGCCCTATTCATAAAGGTGAAGGATGATTACCTCTTCGAAATACTGAAGAAAAAACTTTCGCGCTTCATCCCGCCTCCCGCCTCCGGCGCCGTACAGCCTGACCCTAATGATAAGAAAATCATTATAGCCTTTCCGCTTCCCCTGCCTCTTCCTTTCAGCCCCGTCATTGTTCAGGAAAATGGCTATCTTATCATAGCCTCGAATTCCGAACTTCTTGACTCCATCCGGTCGGCGGGAAAGAACGCTTCCGGACTTATAAGCACCCCTGAGTTTAAGGCGCTTTCCGCCGGTACTCCTGATTCCGGAAACGGTTTCAAATTCGTCAGTGAAAGATTCACCAGAACGCTTACGGATATTCAGTTCGGGATTATGAGGACGCCAACAGGAGAGGGTACCGCGGCCGCCGAAGCGATGAGAAGGCTCAATCCCATGAGTAATCTCAAGGTATACGGTATATGGCAGGTGCGTGATGATGGAATTTTTACTACTTTCAACTCAAATCTTTCCGTGGGTGATATACTAGTTCTTCAATGCGCCGTTGTCCCGACTGCTATCGTTAGCGGTATGCTTCTTCCTGCGCTGAGCTCCGCCAGAGAAAAGGCCAGAAGAATAAACTGCATGAGTAATCTGAAGCAGATGGGGCTCGCGCTAAAACAGTATTCAATGGATCATAACGACAAGTTTCCGGAACTCGACGGTGCCGCAGGCCTGGAAGCCCTTAGAAAAAACGACTACCTTTCGGACTATAAGGTATACACCTGCCCGTCCTCAAATACGGTGCGTCAGGGCAAGGCGGGACAATCCCTCGCCGAAGAAAACGTCTCCTACATCTATTTCGGAGGCTTTTCCGAAGGGGAGAATCCAGATATGCCGATAGCTTTTGATAAACCCCTGGATCACAGTAGGTTTGTAAATGTCCTTTTCGTTGATGGACATGTGCAGGGGTATATCGGATTCTTTAAAAATTGCACTGATGTCGTAAATATGCTTAAGAGCAGAAACAACTATTCCGTCGATGATCTTAAGCGCCTCGACGAAAAGGCCGCAAAATTGGGTGCGCAGATTAATAAATAACCGTTGGTGCTAAGACCGAACACTCAGGAAATCATGTAAAATACTGACATTGATGTTGACAAACTATTCTAGAATGGTTATAATTGCAACATGGTTCTATAATGCAATAAGGTGTGTGTGGTATGGAAAATTCAAGGAAGAGCAAAAGCAGCCAGCTTGCGGGAATAATCAGGGAAATGATTGTCAGCGGCAAAATAAAGACGGGTGAACGCCTTGAGGCCGTGGCGCAGACAGCTAAGCGTTATGACACGACTATAGCCACTGTTTCCAAAGCTTTGGATATTCTTGAGCAGGGAGCTTTCGTCGAGCGTTTTCCGGGACGCGGAGTATTTGCTAAAGCCAGGAATAAATATAACTTGCTTCTGGTTGTCGACGATGGTTTTTCCGCCTGCGCCAATCAGGATGTATTCCTTCCTGTTTTTATGCATGAGCTTGACTTGAAATGCCGGGCGTCGGGTTGCTCATACAAGACTTTTCTGAACGTCTGCGATATGAACAGCAGCCGTGATTTGAGTCAATGCCTGGCTGCCGAGTCTTTTGATGTTGTTCTTATTGCGAGCCGCTGGGCTGCGGAAAATGCCGGGAAAATCTTCAAAAACAGTACAGCGCTGCTGATTGGTCTTTTTGACTATAAAGACATTGACGTTACGATAGGTTTCGATGGATATTCCATGGCAAGGATGGCGGTGAGGCGTCTCGCTGAATTAGGGTGTTCGAGGATTTCTTTTATCGGCTTCGAGCAGGATGCTTCATGGCGCGGCGAGGCGAAAAGGTCTCACGACGGTTATATGGACGGGCTTGCCGATGCGGATATGCTTTATGACAGGAATCTTGATCTTTTGGTAACTCTTTCCCTGGAAGCAGGGGTGGCAGGATTTGGAAAGCTGATTAAATACAAGCAGGAAAAATCACCGCTCGGAATTATTGTAAATGACTCATTTACAGCGCTTGGCGTTGTTCAGGGCGCGCTTGTAAATAGTTGCCGCATTCCGGAAGAGCTGATAATCGCAGCACATGCAAATAAAGGAAGCGGCGTTTCCGGATTTTCTGTTCCGCTTATCAGGTATGAATGCGATATAAGTGAGATGGCGGATCGTGTTTTCGAACTTATGCAGGATTATGGAAAAGGGCAGCCAGTGCAGTCTGTGTTGCTGGAAATGAAAGAGCTGTGTCCTTTCAAGTAAGCTGGATAAAATTTTAACGGAGGGTTTTGTCATGAAAATAGAAAAGGCTGCAGGATATAGGATATCCACGGGTTTTACGCTTATTGAATTGCTGGTTGTAATTTCAATCATAGCAATCCTTGCAAGTCTTTTGCTTCCGGCGTTGAGGCAGGCAAAAAATTCGGCACTCGGAATAACGTGCAAGAATAACCTTAAAGGGGCAGGGACGACTAATCTATATTATGCAAGCGACTATTCGGACTACTGTCTTCCTGCTTTCACAGCTTCTCCGTGGGCGCACTGGTACGAGACAGCATTAAGCAATAAATATCTTAATCCAAAAGTCCTTTCCTGCCCTCTGAACAAAAATCACATGCCATCCGAATCGTACGTGAGCGGTTCCGCATATTATCTTGATATTCCTGCACTATCCGGCGAGCCGCGTACATATTTGTGGAATATAAATGCTGGTTTTGTATATCCGGCCGGGACTTTTATTTCAGCATTTGTCAAACTTTCGTCGATGAGAGAACCTTCGCTTGGAATAATTGCATTTTGCGGTGATTGGGAGAACGGTTCCAATCCGTTCAGCGGTTATCAATGGACACGCAGATGCTCGACTGACCCGTCACCGAGCGACAGGATTTTCCCGGTACACAATAAAAAGTTCATTTTCGTTTTTGTGGATGGACATGTCGGAGACTACAGTTCGACTGAATATGAAAACAATCTAAAAAATAAATCTATCAACAATTAAAATGGAGCTACTGTTATGAAACGTATGATTCTTGGAGGTCTTATGATGGTGTTAGGGAATTTAAACTCTGGAGCAGATAATTCCGGGGTCTTCAATGTAAAGGAATTTGGAGCCCGCGGCGATGGAGTTACTGATGACACTGTTGCCGTGCAGAAAGCGTTTGAACAGGTACGGCAGAGCGACTTGGGCGGAACCGTTTTATTTCCCAACGGGAAGTTTATAATCACCAAACCGATAGATGCCAGATACTCCTATCCGAAAGGACTTTCGATAATAGGGATGGGATCACGGCAGTCTACAATAATTTATAAAGGCGAGGGTGTTTTGTTTGATATTGGATCTTCGTCCGAGGAGCATTCTGGATTCATTGACACATTTATGATGAAGGACTTGTTTCTACAGGGAAGCAATAAAAAAGGGACGACAGCCATACGTCTTAAAAACTTCGAGACACCGTTTCTCATAGAGAACTGCCGCTTCGAACTATGGGGCGATTTTGCAGTTATTCTGGACAAGTATGCAATGGAAGGCGCAATCAATCTATGCGCATTTAATACAAATGCGCGAGGTATACTTTTCAACGGATACAACGACAGAGTTGTTTTGGAGAAGACCTCTTTCTGGAGGCACGAATATGAATCCCTGAAGATATGTTCTTCAAGGGTAAGAGTACAGAACTGCTTTTTCGGAAAGACCGGTACAGCCGTATTGTTTTCTAAAGGACCTTTGCAGTCTGGATGCCTGAGCAGCTTTATGTTTTGTGATTTTGAAGGCCAGCGGGATATGAAATGTTTTGTTCAGGTAGGCGATGAAAACTCTGCGCAAAGTATATTTCGCGGATTAAAGTTCATACGCTGCCGTTTCGGGGTAAATCCCAAGACATTGAAACAGGGGCTTGCCGGCGATGCTTTGCTTGCCGGCGTCTCGAAAAAAGAAGCGCATGACATTCCGGTATGTTTCCTGATAAATCGTCCGTTGCGTGAATCGGAAATTGAAGGATGTAATTTCGTAAATATAAAAAAATATGCGGTCGAAGCCAGAATCTCCGTAGAAGATTTAAAAGAATGCGTCCACAATAATTATGAACTCAATTCTATCGAAAACGCCCTGGATGCGAAAGGCGTACATTTTGCTCCGGGCACAGAGAATATCTTCTCATATATAACAAAAAATTATCCGGCGGCAGATGAAAAAAAGTGAGGTGCTGAAATGTTTCCGATAGGTAATGTCGATGATTTTAAAATATATCGGGCAAGGGATGAAGATATCGAGTCAGGAACGGCAATGATAGCCCGTGCGGAAAAGGCGAATCGGAATTTCCTTGAGAATGAAATGGAAAACGGCTGCGAGCTGAAAATAAGCGGGACGTTTATTTATGCTCATCCGCCGGACTATCGCGGAAGGCCGATGCTGCATGCGTCTGTCGCGGAATGGCGGTCT
>MHBG01000039.1 GCA_001804785.1 Lentisphaerae bacterium GWF2_45_14 | reverse complement strand
GATGACCGTCATGCATACGGCAAAATGCAAAGGGCGTGATCCGGCTGAATTCATGGAAGAATTCCTTGATATTTTTGCTCAGGATAAATCCGCCGACATTTCCCATCTGCTAATCCCGAAAACGACAGAAGAAGGCAAATCTGCCGCTTAAACGTTGCCCAAAACACTTATTTTGAATTCAAAACCCCCACTGACGCATTACTCTTGCCAGAATTCGTCCTTGCGCGTCATTGTACTTTGATAATATACGCCGCATCGGGGCGGCCTCCGTTTAGTTGGGGGCTGACTCTAAGGTAAGGAAAATGGTCGGGGTAGCAGGATTCGAACCTGCGACCCTCTGCTCCCAAAATAATAGGGATTGAACTCATTCTTTATATTTAAGGTGGCGCTTAGTGGCGTTTAGGGCAGTTTTTACTTATCTGCGTCTTTATCGTCTTCGATAGCCTCAAAAGAGATATTATTTTCAGTCATGTAATTATAGGCATCATTCGCCGTGACTGCGTAAGCTTTTACGTTTTTAGACGAGCCGCCTACCGTCTCATATAAAAATGTTCCACAGGGGTAAGCGTCTCCCTTGTACGTGTCGCCGTCTGCATATTTGCCGTTCGGGAAACCAGTTAGATAGACAAGTCCGGCTCCTTTCTGCTTGCCGCCTTTTGGCGCAAGATAGCCCTTTCCGAGTCCGCGTCCTCCAGCAAGCACTTGTTCAAATATTACCTGGGCTTTCATTTTCTTAGATTCGATTTTTTCGATCTTTGAATTAAGATTATCGGAAAGTTGTTTTTCCGCGCGTTCCTGTGTCTGTTTTTCTGCGATCTTAGCACGTGCGGCGGCTTTTTCTTTTTTGCGCTTCAGGGCTTTTGCCGGGTCATAACCGTATTTTTCCTGCATTGGCTTTGTTAGATTTTCGAAACGAAGGAACTTTATGCCCCCGGAGTAGCTTATTTCGAGGCCTATCGGCGTTTTTTTGATGATGGCCGCGTCTTTATATATCTCGCCCTCTGTGGTGATTATATCGTCAGCGAGGACGAAGGCCGCGAGTGTAAGCGCAAAAAGGAAAAACAGTGTCTTCATGGTGAGGTTTCCTTATCCCTGATCGCCAGCATCAAGCCGGGAAATAAAATCAGTCATATTCATGTTTATTTTAGTGTTTTCGTATTTCAGATCAGACAAGGCGCTGTTCAATTTTTTAAGCTCGCCAGTTACAATATCCATCCTATTCTTGATCATGTAGATATAGACAGGCATGAGGAACCCTAAAACACCTATGACAAATAGGACGATTCCGACGAATGCGACAAGCGCAATGCCGCCGCTTGCTACTAGTTTTTCCATAAGCCCCCTTGTTTGTGTATGACGAATTCTGTAAATATGTTCCCGACGAAGCGAAAAATCAAATTTTATAGTGTTTTTTATCTTCCGCCGCGCTTGGGTAGTCGCGTTTGGTCTCGCCGTATTCATAGGGCGAGTCCTTAATGACTAATTCGTGCCCAGTCTTGATGTTGTATATGGCCCCTAAAACTTTTGTTTGTTTTTCTGGTTGCAATGTTTTCAGCTCTTTTATTATCAGGGCCTCTAGTTCGCTTGTTTTACTGATACCGGATGATGTATCTGCAACTGGAGTCTCTCCCAGTAATGCGGCAACTGTAGTTTTTAGGCTGAACGCAATCTTTTTTAATGCGCCTACTCCGATTTCCCGGTGCCCGCTTTCATAGCCTCTGTATGTCGAGCGCGGAATACCTGCCTCGTCTGCGACGTCATACTGTTTGAGATTGAGCGCCTCGCGGCGCATACGTATCCGTTCTGCAATTTTCATTTCTGTGCTCATTTTATATTACCCCCCCTATAATAATACATTACTTTTAATTATTTTGCAACATTTTATAAAATTTTACTTGCAAAATGTTTCTTCGCGAAACATAATAGATGAAAACAATGTGAGGTAACATGAAAAAGAAAAGACGCAAAGGCCGCTATACTTACGTGGGGTTTAATCTCGAAACTGATATCTATGATATCGTTCAGGGTCAAGCGCTTGCGGAAGGCATACCAGCATCGCAGATTTACAGGCAAGCCGTGAAAAAAAATTTCGGCATAAATGTTTCGTGTAGAAACATTTCAAAGCCTACGACACAGGGAGAAACAAATGCACCAGACCAGCGCAGTAATTAAGACACTAATCGAGAATACGCCGGGCTATGGGTTAGACGTGCTTGCGAAGGATTTAGGGATGTCTTCAGCCCCCGGGGGTGAGCGATTCCTCAATGCCAAAGAAGCGGCGGCATATCTCAGCGTTTCGCATCGGTCTATTTACAGATGGATGCAAGAGGGAGACCTCCCGTTTTGGATTGTCAAATCAGAGCGCAGATTCAAGGCGAGTGAACTAGACGCACTTATTAAAAAAGGAGGCAGGCGGTGAAGATAAAGGAAAAAGAGACTTCGTCCCCACGTAAAACGTTCCTGCATTGCGCTTTTCGCAAAAGCGCGAGGCGTATCGAGGAAAAGCCGCCTCGGAACGCATGGAACAATCCGGAGAGCATTTATTTCTGGCGAAAATAGGCCGCTCGGTTCCGCTGGCGGCAGGCATAATAAAAAAAAGGAAAGAAGAAAATGTTCTGGAAAGATTTAACTGAAGAAGAGAAAAAACACCTCAAAGAGCAGGGGATAATCACGCTGAAAGATTTAAAAAAAAATGCAAAAGCTCAGGCGACCGGATGGGGCGAAATGGTGTCGCGGCATAAATGTTGTGGGCGATATCGTGACGCTTCAATCCCGGCAATGGTACACGCAAAGGCGTAAGATGTCGCGGCTGAAGGAAATTGATAGAGAGATCAGGGCGCTCTTCAAGGAGCGAAAAGGGATTCTCAAGGCGCGTCAGGAGTCAAGAGGACTGCATCCTGATTTGTTTAGAGGCATTTCAATAGAAGAGAAAGGGACTCCGCCTCCATGGAAGATAAGATAGAGTTTTATATATATACAAGTCTGCTTGAGCGGCTGGATCAGGCCGGGGCCGAGCATGGACGCGACCGCTCGGATATCATCCGCAGGGCGCTCCGCCGCTTCGAAAGACTCGTCAGACAAAATAAAATTCCGTCATTGTCCGACGCCTGCGCCTGCAAAGCAGGTTTAGCTACGGACCGAGGGAAGGAACGGATTTCGTTTCGCTGTGAGGGCGAGCTTGATAACGCTATGAAGCTTGTTTCCGATTTAGACCGCCCCGCGCTCCTGAATAAAGCAATTAAACTCTATCTCGATATCGAGGACGGGAAGCGTCATAAATGGCGCAGGATTGCGCCGTTCGTGCCGCCTCCGATTAATTACAAAGTTAAACCAGTCGAAGACTGAACATAACTAGGGACTCCGTCCCAATAAGGAAAGAAGGAAAGAATATGAAGATCGAAATCGAAGCAAAAGAGCTGGCTGTCGCATTGCGGCAGGTGTCGAAGGGAATCAAGAAGGTAAAAAGCCTGCCTGTCCTGAACAGTGTGTTGATTGAAGCGCGTAGTTTATCATCTCGGATGAGTTGTACAAATTTGGATATCAGGAACATGATAGAAATGCCGTCAGCAACTACAACTGAACCCGGAAAGGCTGTCGTTAATAGAGCTGTGCTTGAAAAGATATTGAAGTTTATTGATCCGAATGAAGTAGTCAATATTTCAACAAACGAAAGAATGACGACCATCAAGGCCGGAAATGCTGAATTTGCTCTTGACGGGTTCGACCCGCTGGATTTCCCCGAGCCTGTAGAGATTCCGCTATCTGATATTTTTTCAATATCCGGGAAGCGCCTTGCCGCTATGCTCCGGCAGGTTCTAAACGCAGTAAGCCTCGACGATAGCAGAAGAGCCTTGCATGGCGTATTATTCGAGCTGGAGGCCGACACGGTTCGGGTTGTAGCTACAGACGGGAAGCGTATCAACTATACAGGTGAGCATGTTGAACGCCTTCAGCATACACAGCGCAGTACAATAATCCCTCATCACGCAGTCAAGAAGCTTATAAGCGTGTTTGAGCGCGAGGGGAGCATGGTACACGTCGAGATAGGGGAAAAGCATTCCGAATTTTCAGTTCCCGGCTTTTCGATAATGATTAAAGTAATCGAGGGCAACTATCCGAATTATAAGCAATGTATTCCCGCCGGGTTTTTGTCTCATATTGACATTGATCGGAAAACACTGCTCCGCAAGATAGAGATAATGGCGGGACTCTCTGACTATTCCAGCGTTCTTTATCTGGATTTCGATGTAAACAGGCTCAAGCTCTCAATGGATTCAGGCTCAAACAAATACAGGGATTCAATGGATGTAGTAGGCGGCAGCATATCAAAGCTGGGTTTTCGGCCTGAGTTTATTTTGAACGCGCTTAAATCCTGCGCTGATGAAAAAATAACGTTCAAAATAAATACACCTTTTGACGTTGTAGGCATAGGTGGTGAATCCTTCGAATGCTGCATAATGCCGATGAGAAGCAAGTAGGTGTAAAAATGTCAAAAACTAAAATAGATTGGTGCGATGAGGTTTGGAATCCGGTAACGGGATGCTCCAAAGTGTCGGAGGGTTGCCAGAACTGCTATGCTGAGAAAATGGCAAACAGACTCCAGAAAATGGGACTGTATAAATACCGGAACGGGTTCAAGGTTGAATGTCATGATGAGGAGCTTTCAAGAAAGTTTTCCGGCAAAGGAAAACGGATCTTTGTCAACAGCATGAGCGACTTGTTTCATGACGATGTTTACCCGTCGTTTCTTTTGCGCGTTCTGGCGGTTATTCGCTCAAATCCACAGCATACGTTTATTGTACTCACGAAGAGGGCAAAAGATCTGTATTTTTTGAACTACATTGCTAAGTCCTCCGATGTAGAGTATCAGGCGCTCCCTAATCTCTGGCTCGGCGTATCGGTTGAAAATCAGTCGGCGGCAGACGAGCGCATACCGTTACTGCTCCAAACGCCTGCCACTCTGAGATTTGTCAGCGTTGAACCAATGCTGGAAGGAATAAATCTCAGTAAATACATGTTTTCATCAAAGCCCGTAACGGGATCGTTATTTAATAATCCTATTACAACCTCGGTAAGGGAAATTGCTGAAATATCCGGGCTTGCTTCTCTTGACTGGGTAATCTGCGGCGGAGAATCCGGCACGAATGCAAGGCCGCTTCATCCTGACTGGGTGCGTTCATTGCGTGACCAGTGCGCCAGCGCCAGATTACCGTTTTTCTTCAAGCAGTGGGGGCAATGGGAGCCGTTTTACGATAGAGACGTTGACGATCCCGACTGGCGAAATATTCCTGCGGAAATCCCCGGAAAGGTTTGCCGTATAAATATCGTTGGCGGACAGGGTTTTCATGGGAAAAGGATTGTCTATTTCAGAAAATCTAAAATAGAACATCTTCCATTGCTCGATGGCGAAAGATGGAATCAGTTCCCGAAAAATGTGTCAGCAAAATAATTAAACTATAAGGTGTTACGATGAGTTTTTACAGAGAAGCAAACCCCATGGCCCAGCATGGATTTAATTGTCACTGTTGTGGGAAATTAGTTATGTGTGGTGCGTTTTATATACGAGTTACATATGCAAATGAATATAATTATTTGGGTGATTGGAAACTGTGTCCATCATGCGCTGGCTTACTGCATAAAATTAAAGCAGATGATGAATATAAAAACGACTATCCAGAAGGAATCTCCCTTGATGACTTGCGCGATGCGTGGAAATGGGGACAAGACAGAAAGGAAAAGCGGGGTAAAAAATGAGTAAAAATAGGGAAATCAAGAATCTTGAAGAGTTGGCGGAGTGGCTGGAAGATCAGAAATACAAGCCGTATCAGCAGGAATTTAACGAAATGAAAACTATAGATTTTTTTCATGGTTATTACAAGCTGGACGAGCCTGTTTTTACCACAGTCCGAGGCGCTGGACGGATCGACAAGCATAAGATCGGTGAGCTTGTTCAGATTTCGGTTATGGGCGTAATTCTTTTCACCGCTGAAATTATCGGTATGGAAAAGAAACGGCTCTCTGATATTCCGCTCGAAGTCCTGAAAAAAGACGGCGAATTTCCGCACCATGAAATTAATTCACATCGTGATTTTATGGGCATTATAAACTCGCTCAGAAAGTTCAACAAGCTTCAGAGCATCGATGACGAAGTAACAATAATAACCAGCCGAAGGCTGGACACAACTAAGGAGAAATAAGGATGGACGCAGAAAATTACAGTTTCTACAAAGGGAAGATTATCGGAGGGTTGAACGCCTTGCGTTTCGCAGACGATCGCCCGGGTATGAAAGAAGCCATCAGGGAGATTCAGGCAAGCTTTACCGCGATGGCAGAGGAGCTTGAGACAGAAACGGACGAGGAAGAAACCGAGGAAGAAAAACAGGAAGAAACAGCGAAGGAACCGAAAGAGAAACCAAACCTCGACCCGGATTTCCTCACGGCAGATTTTTACAAAGATTGCAAATCCGTGAATGAGGCAATTCTGCTTTTCTGTCAGTCCGGAAACTATTCAGAAAACGCTGTGCGTCAAGCCTGCGGACTTGCCGCCGAAACATGGCGCAAGATTATGAAGGGCGGTGCGGTTTATCATGCAAGTATGGACAAGATTTACAACGTAACCGGAATACCACAGTCTTTTTTCACTATCACACAACCCTACGGGGCCGCCGCGTGGAAAAAAAAATCCAATGAACCCATAGACAAAGACAACGGGGACTGGATTGCCGAACGCAAGGCGTTGAACGCAATCAGATAGGGACTTCGTCCCGGAAAGGAAAGAAGGAAATGAAAGAAAGCTACGAAGAATTCAGAATGAAGGTAAAGAAGAATTTTGAGAATCATGTCGCAACAATGAAGGATTTAGGAGAGGTCAAGATACTTGAATGGCGGAATCCGAAAAGCTGTATCTACGCCATGCAGTTCATGATCCGCGACGGGCATTTATTTGTTACCGGAGATTGCCGCAATGCAATATACAGCTGGGGGAATCCTGTAAATTTCGAATTTCTTCGAACCTGCAGCCTCAATTATTTTTATGAAAAACTTAACAGCCTTGACAGCCACAGGCCGCGCGAATGGGACGATGAAAAAGCAATGGAAGCACTGAGGGAAAACTTAGAATATTCGGAATATGACGATGAAGACAAAGAGGAAATACTTAAGGACGCTTCCGGCTCTTGTTTCAGTGAAAATGAATGGACTGCTTTCATGTACAAGCATGACGAATTTTCGACAGACGATAAAGCGAGCCTTTATTCTGCCGGTAATACCCTTCCGACACTTGTCAAATACCATCTTGCAGGTCTTCACCTTGCAATAGCGCAATTGTCGGAAAAAGAAAAAGCCCCGGAAAGGCAGGGTTAAACTATGGACCCGCGAAGAAGTATAAATACTAGATTCTGGCTCGATGAATGGATCGAGACACTAGACCCCATCGAGAGGCTTTTGTATCTCTATCTTTTGACAAATCCACAGACGAACATTGCAGGCGTTTACGAGATATCGATTAAGCGAATGGCATTTGAAACAGGCATTGAAAAAGATGTCGTTAAAAAGGTTTTGGAACGCTTTCAGAGCGCCGGAAAGGTCGCTGTCGTTAACTCGCATATCATTGTAATAAACTGGCTAAAAAACCAGTCAATGAATGACAATATGAAAATAGGCGTTCTCAAAATTTTATACAATCTTCCGGAAAACATCAAGAAGATTGTTAAGGATTTGAAACCATTTCAAGAGCTTGAGAATGCTTTCGAAGGCAGGATAAGGATTTCGAATGATTCGGAAACCATTTCGAACCCTTCGGAAGGATTGGGGGAAATAAGAAAGAAGAAAAAGGAAAGAGGAAATAAGAAAGAAGAAAGTAATACTTTAGCTCCGAGCGATAAAATCGCATCGAAGCAGACCGACTCCCAAGCTCTTAAAATAAATTTTGACTTCAATACAGGGAAATGGCTGAATATCCAAAAGGAAGACACCGCCGCATGGAGTGAAGCTTATCCCGCCGCTGATATCAGAATCGAACTAAATAAAATGCGCGAGTGGCTGAAAGCCAATCCTAAAAAGCGGAAAAGCAACTATAGGAAATTCATAACGTTCTGGCTCTGCAAAGAACAGGACAGGGGCGGAAGTATTGGAGCCAATCAAGCCGCTGTAAGTAGTAATCAAATCACGCCGATGCTGTAAGGAGGGTAGGGCAAATGGGACAGATGAAACTAATAGGGCCGGATGAAAAGTGGAAGTCGTTTCAGGCGGAATATACCGCGAACTTTTCCCGCGAAATATCGGCGGTGGAACGGCCCCTGTGGGAAATGTTCGCCAGAAGCGCAGACTTTGAACTACTGAAACAGACGATGCGTCATTTCGTCAACGGTTATCTGCTCGAAAAAGAAGGGAACAGTAAGGCCGCCAAGCCGGGGCTTGCAGAGTTCAAGGACTACTGCGGTAAGCTCGCGAAGGCTCAAAAACGACAAAGCGCATCTTCATCAAGTTGCGAATTCTGCAGTGGAACCGGAAATGCGGTCGCGGTAATGAACTGCAGGGGCGGCGAAAGGCTGGCAATGAAGCACAAGAGGCACGGCGTTTATGCGGCGGAAAATCCTCAGGCGTTTTCAGTGTCTTGCTACTGTGAGGCCGGACAGGCAAAAGAGGGTCAGGCGGCCCCTGATTACTGGAGGGAATGTCTATTCAGATCATGGGAAGAGGCGCTTGAGTATGTGGATAAATGTAAAGCTGAATATAAAAACGAAAGGACGAATTGATGAAAATAGAGACGGTTTATTTATCTGGTCAGATGTCGGGATTGCCCGACTTTGGCAAGGGTAATTTCTTCCGCGCCGAGGGGATATTGCGCAAGATGGGTATCGCTGTTTATAATCCCGCAACCTTGCCGGACGGTTGGAAGTGGGAGCAGTATATGAGCGCTGCGTATAACACAATCAAGAGAATCAAACCTGACTACATCGTTATGCTTCCCGGCTGGCGGCAGTCGGCTGGAGCGATACAGGAATATTGCTGGGCGCTGGAACTCGGAATCAAAGTCATCGAGTGGGAAGACTTGATACAAGTCGGGAAATAGTTATGAAATGCAAAATTGCTTGTGAGGTATATAGCCGGGTCTGCGGATATTTCCGCCCGGTTGCGAACTGGAACCGGGGCAAGAAAGAGGAGTTTGAGGGCAGAAAAACTTTTGATGTGAACAAAGCAAAAGAACAGATAGAAAAAGAGAAAGGCGGAAACTAAAAATGAGCAATCATAGTGAAGGCGGAATCGGAATCGGCGGCGTCCTGTTAATCACGTTCATTATTTTGAAATTGTGCAAGGTGATAGACTGGTCTTGGTGGTGGGTTCTTTCGCCGCTGTGGATACCGCTTGTTGTCTTTGTCGCGGCGATGATAATCGTGACGATTCTTGTTGCAATCAAAGAAGCCTTCTGGAGGTAAATAAGAAATGACAATAAAGAAAAAACAAAGGAAGCCACTAGGCATTTTTATAAATATTCCATCGACCCTGCCGCCTCTCCCTTCTGCATGGCACGATTTGACAGAGCCGATGTTTTGTCACAAGGAAATTACATGCAGAGAGTGCCTAGAAGCGGAATCTGAGATTCATCGAATGCCGGGCGATATGTTTATTTGTCCATTCAAGGGGGAAAAGGCAAATAAAGGAATCGACCATAAAAAGGCGTTCGAAATAGTTTGCGACATGATTAAGTATTATCATGTTCCATGCTCAATATGCCCGGCTCAAAATTCAACTCATTGCCGAGGGGACATGCGTTATTGCAATGCGGACATAAAAAGTTTCATTCTTTCGGAGTGCGAAACTGTAGAGGTCAATCATGGGTAATGTGTGTTGGCCTTTGACTGTCGAGGAGGTGGCGAAGGTTGCCGACTCGTTCGCCGGAAAATTCAAGCTCCGGAACCGGGCGCTGTTTATCTTCGGCTGCTGTACGGGATATCGCATATCAGAGATACTCAGCCTCACGCGGGGCGACCTCATAAGCGAGCAGGGGCGTATCGTTGACAGGGTAATCGTTAAAGCCAGGAACATGAAGCGCAAAAAGGAGTCGCGCTTTATCTATCTCGCCGATACAGCTAAAGAGGCGCTGGCGCTGTGGCTCAAGCGTCAGGAGGAGATAGGCCTTGTTATTGACAAAACACCAGCATTCTGTAAGGAGTTCGGGCAGAGGCTGACAAGAGGGACAGCATGGAGGATTCTCAAGAACGCATACCGTAACGCCGGACTCAATACAAGCGGCCTTGCAACCCACACAATGCGCAAAACGTTTGCAGAGAGGTGTTATGATTTTTATAAGCGAACGGGAACACTTGACCCCATGAGGCACGTTCAAAAGAATCTCAGGCATAAGTCCATAGACTCAACAGATAAATATCTGCGATTCATGGACGACGGCAAAGAAGTCGTAAACAACTTAGGATTCAAACTATGAAAGAATATTTAACGCTACAGGACTTCGCAAAGAGAATCATTGTCAGCGACCAGACCGCAAGGCGCATACTCAATGCCGGGCAGATTCCATACCGCAAGATGGGCAGGCAATACAGAATACTTGTCAGCGATTACAAGGATTTCCAGCAGAACAAGAGGTCGTTAAGTCCCTCTTATATTCGGCAGGAAAATGAGGCTGACAAAGTTGGCACTGGCAACTCTCAGCAAAAAGACAGTGCAACAGAATCCGTATAAATCGAAAGTGACCGCTAAATGACGATAGATATCAATAAATATAACTGGTCGAAGTTGGCAGGTCGGGAAAGGGGCATACAGACCCCCCGGGTTAGGTTCTTTCTGGCCTCATTTTTTGGGGTGAGGTGTCCCGGACTCTCACAATCTGTGTGCGTGAACATTTTACAAGAGTTGGCATGGCAAATTTAAACAAATCCGAAATTGTCCGACTTACGGGCCTGAGCCGTGAAACAATCCGTCTCCGGTGGGCCGATATGGTCGCCGCTGTAAAGCCTCTCACTAAAGCCGGGGCGCTGGAATGGTTTGCGGCTAATATTCGCTGTCATAACAAAACAGTGAAGGCAAGTAAAGTCGAGGGCAAGAAAGAGCCATCCTCTGGGAATGCTCGAAAAAAGGCCGGGAGCGCGGCTGTGAAGCGCGATAGGTCAATCCTAGGAGACAACTACCCCTCGGCGTTCAACGCTGTCGAGGCGGAGCTTATAACGCGTGTCGAGAAAAATAAGTGTGCTATCGCGACGTACCAAAAGAAAATTATTGAGCGCTACAAGGGGACGCTCCTTGATGAACTAGTACAAATAACCAATGAAATCAGGAATTTTTTAATAGAAGAATGTCAAATTACGCAAGAACAATCTATCAGATTCAATCAGTTGACGAGCAGGCTCGAAGAGACGCTAAAAGACTGATTAATCTATTACGAATCCCGGTCAAGGAGGAACCTATAGACTGGATTCAGCGGAATATCTCGCTTACGAGTGATCCGACCGCCGCCTCGTCCGGGCATATTGCCCTTGATGCGTGGCAGATTGCGCCCATTGAAGCGCAGTTTAATCCCGAGGTCAGGATGGTTACTCTTGTTGCGATTGAGCAAGCAGGGAAATCTACATGCTGGCGTATGCCGCTTGTGTATAAAATGCTCTTTCAGCCTGCGCCGCGCTGGGTCATATACGAGTCTGACGACAAGGCCGAGGATGTAAACCGCGCCACCTTTGACCCGATCTTGCAGAGTATTCCCGAAATCAAGCGTATGCTGAACAGACTCAGCGCAACAAAGCGCTCGTATGCGCTTGAGAACGGTTCTATAACTGACTTTTCGGGAGCCGGGGCGGACATTACCAGCAAGCCGAAGCAGGACGGTGTCGCCGACGAGCTGGACCGCTGGGGAACTTTCGAAACTGCGATGCAGAATTTAAGGAATTTTAAGAAACGCTTTCGTACTTTCTGGCGCAAGAAAAAGGGATGCCTTGTCATTTGCTCTTCGCCGAAAACTGAAGGCGGTCGGCAGTCTCCCGTCTGGACTGTTTTTTCTGACGAGACAAACCGCTCTTACTGGACGTTGCGCTGTAAGTCCTGCGGCAATTTGACGATGCGTTCCTGCGATACAAAGCATCTGCAATGGAATCTCGACACCGGGGGAAATATCATCCCGGACTCGCTCCGCCTGATATGTCCGGTATGCAAGCACGAACACACGGAGGTCGACGCTCAGTATCTTACCGACAACGGAGCGTATATCGCTGAAAATCCGGCGCAGAAAACATACCTCGGCTTTCAGTTAGGGGCGCTTGGTGTTCCCCGTGTTTTTTCGTGGCTCTCCATTGCAGAGGCGCAGTTGAAAGCCGGGGCTACTTCGGATGTTAAGGCGCAATCTGACTATGATAATTCTTGGCGTGGCGTTCCTCTTGTCGTTCGTAAAAATGACGTAAAGCTAACAGAGGCCCTTGAATCTCATATTGTTCCGAGTCCCGAAGATTCGAAAATAGTTCACAGGCTCATATCATGCGACACACAGGATGCGTCTATATACTGGGTTGTCCGGGGCCTTGATGTGAATTGGAATTCCTATTTGCTGGCCTGTGGAAAATGTGTTACATGGGAGGAGCTTGCGGCAGTTTGGGAAAGCAAATATGCCGGAGCACAGTGTACTTGCGGCATTATCGACCACGGCGGACACCGCGCAAAGGAAGTCGCCGCCTTCGTGTATAACCGCAAGGGCTTTTTTATGTACAAAGGAGATTCAAAAATTGGGGCGCGCTGGAAGCGTACAGACGAAAAATCTAAACTCATTCTGGCTAATCCCCGTATATACCAGTCAGAGCTTCTCTACTACATCTATTCGGCTCAGAAAACGGAAAATAATTTTTGGAGCGTTCCGGAAAATCCTGATCCTGAATACTCAGAACACATTACCAACGTTCGCAAAAATAAAGATATCAAAAACGGTGATAGTTATGAGAACTGGAAAGAGGTAGGGCCAGACCACTATTTCGACTGTGAAAAGATGTGGCTTGTCATAAAAGAATTTTTAACAAACCTAATCAAAAAAACCAACAAGGAGAAACGTAAATGTCAGCGAAAAGAAGAGTAGAAAAGGCCGTAAAAAAGGAAATCGCTCCAGCTTTAACGCAGGAAGAAGCTGCCCCGGTTGAGGAGATTGTAGGAGCTCGGGAAGCAAAAGTAATTTACCATCACGAACACGATACCGCTTCGGCTATAATGATGGATGGCTCTGTTGTAAGAGAATATTATAACGAAATTCTTATAAACGAAGAAGTTTCAATTAAAAAACCTACAGTCATTTACCGCGACCCCGATATATGCCCTCTCTGTGACAGCGTGGATTCGTTTGTGACTGTCGATTCAAGAAAGCTTTCTCCCGGGCTCGTTCGCAGGAAGCGACGCTGTCGCCGTTGCGGTCATGTCGTGGACGAAAGAACTAACCTTAAAAAAAGGCACTAGTTATTAGGGACTATCTCTTTTTGTTTTATTGACCATTCGTTTTTTATATGGTAAAATAAAATATAGAAGGATTAAAACTTTTCCTTTTTAGTAGACGGCTTGCTGGAGCCAGCACTTTAGCAAGCCGTCTTTTTTATTGCCTTAAAATGAGGAACTTATGACACTGGTACAGTTAAAAGCCGACCTTGCGGCAGTAGAGGCAAAGATGCGTGAAATAGTGCAGACAGGGCAAGAAGTGACTATCAATGGCGCATTTACTGTAAAAAATACTGAACTTGGCGTCCTTGAAAGAGAAGCATCGCGCTTGCGCCGCCGGATATACAGATATAACGGATACAGCGGCAGAACTGCCCCTGACTTTAGCGGATAAAAATACATGGCTACAAAGACTTTACAGAAACACATCGACAAAAGGGAAGCGCTAAGAGCTGAACTTGACGGCCTTATTCTCGAAAGAAAAATAGCGCGAGTAAAAAAGGCAAACGAGGTCATGGGTAATTATGATGCGCTAGAGTCTTCAAGTGGTAAAAAAAGGCGCTCCGTGTCACCAGAGGCAAAACCAGAAGAGGACATTTTATCACTTTATAAGCGCTTTAAGTCGGTGTCGCTATGCCGGGACCTTGAACGAAATATGTCCGCCGCAAAATCCATTATTAAGCAAGTCAAAATAAACGTTGTCGGAACACTTGGAAAACTTCGCCTCAACGTCAATAACCCCGAAGCGGCCCGCGCTGTTGAAAAATGGTTTAATTCTTCATGGGCAAAGGTTTGCGACTCAAGGGATGATTTACATTTTTCGGAATTCCTCCAGCTCTTGATTGCCGCCGTGAAACGTGAGGGCGATGTGCTTGTCGCTTTTGATGATTTCGATCTTGACGACGGCAAGCTGATATTCTGGGAAGCCGACCAGCTTGTAACTATTGATGCAAATGACTGGAAGGTACAAAAAGACTGGACGGAAGAAAAGATTGTTCCCGTAAGTGGCAAAATGAAAAAAACAAAAGTTCCGCTCCAGCAGAAAGACGGGATAATTTTTAACTCAAAAGGTCGCGTTATGGCCTATGCTGTAACCAGCAAACGGGGTCTCCAGTCCGCGAAGCTTGCCGACGTTACTATTCTTCCGAAAACATCCGCACGAATCATAAAAAATGTTTGGCGCTTCAATCAGCTACGCGGAATATCGGACATGATTACCGCATCCGCAGACCTTGAGGATATTTACGAAATGCGCACCAAGGAGCTTCAATCCGCGAAGCTAGCCGCTTCTATGGCTGGCGCGGTTACAAGCGCCGACGGCATGGAAAGGGCGCTCCTCCGTTCCGGCAATGACCCGGAAGCGTTACTTGACGAATCGCCGACTGAATCGACCGCAGTAGAAAAAAGGAACTACGAAAATCTTGAATCTCTGACGGGCGGTTATATGGAATACCTTGAAGAGGGCGACAAGTTCGAAATCTTCAATTTCGACCGTCCTAACGTGAATGTACAGAGCTTTTTCGACTTCGTTCACTCAGGAGCCGGTGCGAGCTTCGGACTTGCTAAGGCTTACGCAAATCTTTGCGCGAATTCATCTTATACGGCCTTCCGTGGTGATATGCTTATGACGTGGGCCTCCTTCTATAACGACCAGAAATTCCTTGAACGTCATTTTTGTGACTGGGTTTCCGTCAAGGCCATTCAGTGGGCGCTGGAAAAGAAAGCTATCCCGGGCGTTTTCTCACTGCCGGACGGGTGGGAATCACAAATATCTTGGACATGGCCCAAAATGCCGCAGATTGACCCGGAAAAAGAAACCCGCGCAAAATCGGCACAGATCAAGGACGGTTTTGCCGACTATGCCGAAATCCTCGGCCCAAACTGGCGTGAAATTTTTGATGCCGTTGCCGAACAGCTCGACTATGCAAGGGCGCACAAGCTTCCCTTTTCTCACTTCGAGACACGCGCCGGAGCGCCGTTAAACCAAAATAACAATAATCAAGGAGATAATAAAGATGAACAGAATTGAAATCAGGGGAACAATCGTCCCGAGCGCGTATGACAACGAGTATTGTCAGAGGTACATCGAAAGGGGTATCATTGCTCCCGAATCGGCTTTCCGCAGGGCGCTTGCTTCAGCGTCAAAAGTGGAACCCGTCGAGGTCTACATAAACAGCCCGGGCGGGTCTGTTTTCGCTTCGTATGAAATGCTGAACACCGTTAAGGAGTGGACAAAAAGCAACAGTCAGTCGATGACTATCACTGTGGGCGCAATGGCGGCAAGTGCCGCGAGCCTTTTCGCTGTTATGTCCGGCGCACCTATCAAGGCGCATGCAAACAGTAAGTTCATGTTTCACAGTGCGACGACCGAAACATGGGCTGGCCCGGAAGCGCACCGCGATTCAGCCGACTTGCTCGAAAAAATCAACGCCGATATAAAGGCCGCTCTCATAAGCAGATACAACCTTGCTCCTGAAAAGGTGGAGGAATGGTTTGCAGAGGGGCGCATGGGCTGGCTTTCAGCCGAAGAAGCAAAGGCTTGCGGTATGATTTCGGAAATAATCGGTTCCGAAGATGCACCAATAAATTTCAGCGCCGCCGACCTTTCCGGAATGTCGGAACACGGCCTTGCTGTCGCCGCGCTTATCGACGTTGCGGCGGTAAAGGACAAGACCCCGGAAACTCCCGCGCCGCAGCTCACGGTTGAAGAAATGAAACTTCAGCTCAAGGCCGAGCTGGGCGTGGAACTTCAGAACGAAATCACGGCAAAAGCCGCTCGGATAAAAGAACTTGAAGCAAGTATCGTCAAGCATGATGAACTTGCCAAAAAGCTTCAGTCCGAACGCGATAAAGCGACCGCTCAAGTCGCCGCCGTCGAGGAGCGCCTCAATAAGTTGGTTGCGCCGGGACTTACCTTTCGGCCTGAGGAAGATGAACCCTCTGGCTGGAAAGAAGCTCTTTCCCGTTGCGATAACGACTATACCGAAGCGCGCAAAAAGTATCCAGCTGTATATCTGTCATTTATGAGAAAAAACACAAAATAAACAGGAGTATTGAAAATGGAATTCGAAACACAGAGAGGCCGCCGCAAAGACTTGGAACTGATCCCTGTAAATAATCCGATCGGGTATATCGGAGGATTGGTATATCCAACTCTGCCGGTGAGGGAAAAAACAGGAACTGTCTACTTCAAAACAGTTACAGCGGATGCCGCCGCTCAGACGGGCCGTTCAAGCGGAACCGCACCGACAAAAGCAATGCTCACGGATTCGAGTACTGCTTTCTCTACCGCTGAAGCTATCAAGCGTTATGCGGTTGACAGAAACGAAGTAATGCAAATGGGCGGAATCGAAGCAGCCGACAAGCTCGGTGGAACCGCATCTAAAAGAAGTATTCAGAGAGCGTTGGAAGATGCCGCCGCAGCCTCCCTTATTTCCGCCGCCGCTTATTCCGCCGCAACCGATATAAGTAGCACGATTTTTGCAGGTATTGACGATGCCGCAGACTCGGTCCGTCGCTATGCCGGGAAAACGGCGTTTGTTTGCTCGAAAAACGTCTATAAGTGGCTCATCAAACAGACTGAACTCACAGGTAAAATGTCATGGTCGTTCACTGGCGCGAGCATTCAGGAAATTCTTTCTATGAATGTAAATGTTTTCAAAGCCATGCTTCAGGGGCTTTTTGCGTTCGACGAGGTCCTTGTGGGGGACGATGACCACTGGATGCTTACAGGCATGGAAGATGCCGCCGCAGTCGTAAAGCTTCCGCCGCCAGACGAGTTTTCTCACAAGATGGACCCCGTACTGGGGAAAAACGTCATCTACATGCCCGATGATAATCAGTTCGAGATTAATTCGTTCTATGACGACGATGCACGGATAAACGCCTATGATTGTGCCTCATGGTACGTTATCAAGGAACTCAACTCCGGCGCTAAGAAGCTCGTAAAGGGTCTCGGAACTCCGACAACCTAATTCTCGTAACAGGCCGGGGGCGGGTTTCTTCTTTCCTCCGTCTCCGGCCTCTTTTAAAGGTTTATAATGAATAAGAAATCTGTCATATTTTTAGGGTTCGGAACAAGCGGGCGTAATGTCTCGCTTAAGTCCTTTCCCGTCTGGACTGCCAGCGACTGGTATACTTTTTTGCCAGCCGTAAAACCAGCCCGGATTTATCAGATACATGACAGAATTCCCGCTCCTGCAAATGGGCGATATGTCGGACTAAAAGAAAAATGCGAATTGTCCGATGCTCTTATTGTAACGACCCGCGACCTGGGATTTTCCAAACAGCATATTTTTGATATTGAAGAAACCGCCGCGAAATGGGGATATAAATTTTTCGTCTCGTCCTACTCTTACATGTTTGCTGACGCTATCCGTGAGGGCGTTGAAAAAATATACATGGTCGGAATCGACCTTATCAGTGCGGAGTACCGGACGCAAGTACCCGGAACTCTCTACAATATTGATATTGCCCGCGCTCACGGTATTGAAGTCGTTTGTCCGAAAGAAGCCGACTGGAGAGTGAATAAAAAACTCGTAAACTGGGCGGCTATCGAGGATGGCATAAGCCTTCTTTACGAAGAGGTCGGCGGCAATCTTGAGATTATAAAAATTACGGAGGGTTGTTTCTGATGGATGCTTCAATTTTAGGGACAACTTTTAAAAAAATATTGGCGCTCTTTCCCGTCTCGTTTACGTTTGCCGGAACGCCTTACATAGGGACAAAGTTAACCCTTAAGGCTGAACAGGTTTTAACCGCTGTCGGCCTTGCCGCAAACTATCAATTCTCAATCCTCGTCACCTTTTCTGATTTTTCAGTTATTCCTGTAACTGGCGATATAATAACTGTTTCGGGCGTTGAATACGCCGTTTTAAATACTCAGCTTGATACAGCGGACGTAAGCCTCAGAATCGACCTCGGAGGAAAATTCTCATGAATGTGTCAATGTCCGCAAATTCTTCCGAACTTGCCCGCCTCAACCGCAATATCGATGAAATGGTGCGCGTTACCGGACGCGATACAAAAACCGTTGTCCGCAATGCCGGGCGCGACCTTATTTTCGCCGCCGTTCGCAATACTCCGCTTGCTCCTAAAGCTGAGTCAATGAAATTTCAGGGCGGCTTTGTCGTTGTCATGTACCATAGGGTTACGGGTAAAAAAGTAACGTTCATCGGTTCACGTGAGCAGGCCTCAAAATACGGAATTCACGGAATTAAAAGACTCGTCGTCAATAGGGGTTTTTGTAAAGCCGCATGGCTTGCCAATCTTCCGGCGCTCGGCATAACTCCGAATAAAAGCTATCCCGGAGCGAGGAATCGCGCCGCAGAATTCAGCCGCGTTTTTCAGTACGGGAAGGGCAGTGACTACGGCCTGAGCCTCTCGAATATCGTCCCGTTTATCGAGGATATGGATAAAGGCCGCAACAAGGGAGGCGTTCCTCTCAATATTCTTCCGAAATCAATGTCGGAAGTCTCTTCGAAATGGGACGGATATCTAAAAAAACTGGCCGAAAAAGCGGAGGCGAAGCTGGGTAAATGAGAAACTGGGAAGAGCAAATAGAAAATGCCGTAACTGCGGTACTTTCCGCGAATTCCGCGCTTGCGCTCGTCTGCCCGGACGTGCGCCGATGGGCTGACTCCTCGGAAACAGAATCTTATCCGGTCGCGCTTGTCCACTGCTCCAGCGCCGTTCCGGCGAAGGAATCGGAATCCGACGAGATTGTCGAACTCTTATTGAATATCGGCTCCAGGACGCACAAGCGCCGCTCTTCAGATCCGCGCGGCGCGACTTGCCGTTCAGTCGCCGGATTCTGCAGGGACGCTGTCTTGGCCTCGGATTTTAAAACGCTTGTAAATGCCTTGCTGACAAGCCTTTCAGTTACAAGTATCGACCTTCTCAGCGGTTCCGATGATGGGGATTTCGACAATATCAATCAATGCAATATAACGCTCCAGATATGGGCGCAGACAATAGCAACTTCAACTTAAAATAAGGAGTATATAAGATGGCTACGTATGTAAGAGGTGTCAACAAAACAGGTGTTCCGACAATGGGGCTTCTGCAAAATCTCAACAGCGATAAAGGATGCGAGTTCGCGGTCGCGGAAGACGAGGCCGGAGAGGTCGCGGCGGAGGAAGCGTTCGGGCAGAAGGTAACGGGCAATTTCGAAGTAGTCTATGATTCGACCCAGACGCTTCCCGATCCCGGCGACGTTATCAGTGTACGCTCGGTCAATTACACGGTTGACAGTGTCAGCGAAAAAGAATCCAATAAGGATTTCAAGCGCGTAACGATTAATTACCATCGTTACATCACTAATGGCATTCCGGCGGCATAAAAATGACAACTGATTTTAAAGACCTCGACAACGATTACAAAGAGTTCAGCGTCAACGATGGCGAACGCATCGCGGAGCAGATAAACAGCGCCCCGCCTGTGAGCGAGGAGGCCGATAGCCGCATCGATGAGATTTTGAATCATGTCGATGCCCGCCGGATATCGTTTGAAACGCTTGCGGCTCTCGGCGGCGGCGTGAAGATAGGCAGGATAACCATTCCGCCGCCCTCGATGGGCGTTCTCTCGCTGCTCGATATGATAGAGAGTCCGTTCGTTACCGGGGACGCTTCGAAAATCTCAATAAATGAGGTCTTAAAATCTCTCTACGTCATGAGCCGGGGGCGCGACGCGGTCCAGCCGCTAATGGAGTCGATTGCGCTTGGAAAATCGATTGAAAAATCGAAGGAAATTGCGGAGAAATCGCCGCAGTTTTTCGACGTTTATCTGAAGTACCATGCGATAAATGCCGCAAAGCGCTCCGCGTTTGATGCCGCCGTCGATGCGTTCGCCGACGAGATAGGACTCTTCGACCCCGAAGCGGCGATATCCCTTATCGGCGATTACCTGACCGCCTGTATGGCTGGTTTTGACATGCTGGAGAAAAAGCCGGAATCCGATTTGGTGAAAAAAAAAAGCGGATTCTGGACGCTGACTGGATCGCTGTTATCGCGGCTAATATCCATGATGTTGTTTCGGGCGATTATGAAAAAATAATCTGGCAGATGCCCGCCGCCCTTGCCGGGTTCTTTAGCGTTCAGACCGCACGCCGTGCGGGGGAAAGAGCTGAAAGAAAAGTCGATTACAAAGCGGCTCTTGAGATTTTGAAAAACGAGATGGCAAAACAGGAACATATTGTAACAAATGGCACAGCAGAATCTTACATTTAACGTTAGAACGACTGGCGTTCAGAATTACCACAATAAAATGAAGGCCGTGAAGGCCGGGGCTGTTGACGTCGCAAGTGGCGTAAAAAACGCTATGGGTGTTATTGCGGGAAGCCTTGTCGTGGCGAAGGTTACGCGCTATGTCAACGCCTTTGCCGATGCCGGGGACGAAATCGGCAAAGGAGCTAAAAAAATAGGAAGCTCGGCGGAAGAATACCAGAAGCTCAATTTTTCCGCCAATCGCTCAGGTGCGACTATCGAAAACGTGCAGAGCGCATTCAAGAAAATGTCAAAGGTCGTCTATGATGCCGGGCAGGGACTTAAAGCATCGAAAGACACTCTTGTCGCGCTTGGTTTATCTTTTGAATCACTGAAAAATCTAAGTCCCGAACGCACATTTGCCGCCATTGCCGCCGCACTGAATAAAATAACCGACGAGAAAACTAAAAACGCTTTGGCTCAAGATATTTTCGGAAAGTCGGGAATGGAACTCAAGCCCATGCTTGCCGACTATGAAGCCCTTTCCGCCGAGATTGAAAACATGGGCGGAATTATCAGTAATAGTGCAGTCGCCGCCGCCGAAAAATTCAAGGATTCGATGGAAAATGTCGATACCTCCATCAAGGCCATGATCTCAAATTCCGGCTTGCTCCCGTGGCTCTCCGAAATTGCGGATAAATACGATTATCTCATTAATTATCAAGGCAAAATGCAGAGTTCAGCCAGCTCCGCAAAGGTCAACTATAACCAGTACGAAGGCTGGGGACTTAAAAACGACGTAGCCGAAATGTTTATGGGCGAATCGTCCGGGACGAAGATTCAGACGGACGCTATATCAAGCTCGGAACTCGCCGCAATGCGCGAACAACGCGACAAGCGCCTTTCTGATAAAAAGAAAAAAGAAGAACAGGCCGTGCTTGAGGAAAAGGCGAAAAACAGCCCCGGACAACTAGACCAGCTTTACCTCCAGGAGCAGGAATATAAGAAGCTTTCCGAGGCCGCGAAAATGGCAAAAAGCTACGCCTCGAAAAACCCGTCCGATATGAAGATGGTAAATCAAGCATCAAGTCTTGAAAACGATGCGCTGGCGGCTCAGAAAAAGCTTTTTGCGAATGAGTTGTTTGAGACAAAGGCTTATCAGGACGCTAAAGCGGAACTTGAAAAGGCTGGAGCCGGAAAAACGCTTGAACTCAAAAAGAAAACGCTTGAAGAAGTCGCTTCCCTCACGGCAAAACTGAAAAAGCTTGAAAAAGATACTGAGTTCGAGGATAAGCTCGACAGGGAAGAAAAAAAACTTAAAGGCTGGCAGGCCGAAATCGAAAAAGCAAGGGAAGCTATCGAAAAAACAAAGGCCGAAATCGCTAAACTCGGCGGCACTCTTGATAAGGGAATAATCCCCACAGAGAAAGACGTTAAAGCTGACAAGATAGATGCAGAAATACGCAAGAAAAGAGAAATACTCGTAAGCGGCAAAAAGGTAACTTTTACAGCAGAACAGCAGGCGCGCATAGACGATGTCGAAGCACAGCGCCAGAAGGCTCTTTTAGGCCAGAAAAAAATAAAGGAAACGCAGTCCAAAATTGAAAGCTCTCGCACTCATATATCCGGCGACCAGAAAGCGAAAAATATCGCCGCTCGCGAAGCGGAAATCTCGGCGGTCTCTGAACGCCTCGGGGTTGCCCGTGATGCCGCCGCTCAGATAGATAATATTCGCAAAGGAAATCAACCTATTATCGCCGCCTTACAACTCGTTAATGACACCTTAAATAAACGATTGCCGGAGGTGGCATAAATGAGCCTGCTTGGATATTCATCTGCAAACTGGATACGGGAAAGTGTTGAGAGTATGGTCGAGACACGACCCGTAACTGTCGAAGACTACGAGGGGCGGTTACCAGCTGACTTATACACTGATTATGCTAAGATGTCCGGACAAAATCCATCGGAAGAAATGACTTCTGATGATTTTTACACGAAATGGACAGAATCTTGGCGGCAAACCTATCTCGAAAAATACGAGATGAAACGCTTTGTTGTAACCGTCTCGGCAAGAAAGGAATGTGCATCATCAAGCGTTATGTCAAGCGTCATGAATAATCTGATGACTTTTTCCGGAGGGAACCCCCCGGATTGCAGGGTAAAGGGTGGATTTGGCGGGACCGTTCCCTCTGGAAAATATTTGCTCGTGTCGTTTTCGGTCAACGACGAGCGCGGCGGGAAATGCGTTATTCGCTGTACGTGGCAGATGGCGAAGGAATGGCAAAAAGTTAAGCTGGAGGATTAATGGAAGCCTGTTATGTAAAACGCTCGGAATACGAAGAGCTTAAAAGGCTCCTGTATAATATCCGGATACGCGGCGGAGAGATTCGCTACAGCTCCTCACGCTTTGCCCCGGGAGCACGCGCTCCCGGCATTACAATAACGATTCCGACACAACGACAAGCTTTCGCATCTGATACTTACGACGGTCCCTTCGCGGTAAAAAACACAAGCGAGGGCGAAACCATTCAAGTAACGGTCAATGCCGGAGATATTATCGCCGGGACAACAAAAGTATCCGTACCGGAAACTGACATAGCGATTTCTTCATCGTGTGTTGTGTATATCGAACTCAGCTATTCTGATTCTTCGTATTCTACCGAAATAAAGACCGCATCCTTGATGCCGGGGTTGTCATCAACGGTGTACAGAACACGGCTGGCTGATATAACATTTCAAGACTCTAGGATAAAATCGGTTACGCAGATGTGGCAATATGGCGATATTTACGTGGCGGGGAGATTTGTCTGATGAATATACCGACAGAATGGACTTACGGCGGCTTGCTTGACTGGTCGAGTAAAGATAAACTTAAACTTGGGCCGGCGGGCTTGGCGTTACGGTGCCTCCGCGCCTCGATAAATGAGC